>JAZDFB010000094.1:0-36405 GCA_043808305.1 Planctomycetota bacterium
TATTATTTAGGCATGAGCGATATAAGATATAATATTTGCCTCAAATATCTTGACTTTTGTTATGATAAATTATTTATTCCTAAACTAAAACTATTAATTAAATAGTTCAGGAGATAAGCTATGCCCAATCCAAAAAGGAAACACTCAAAAAGCAGGAAATGGATGCGCCGTTCGCACCTTGCTTTAAAAACGCCGGATTTATCAACCTGTCCGCGTTGCCACGTTGAAAAGCTATCCCATCGGGTCTGCGGTAACTGTGGTTACTATAAAGGTAGTCCTGTAGTTGCACTTGACTAAGAATAATTGAATGACAACCCTCAATAATTCCAACTCAATTGCCGTAGATGCCATGGGCGGTGACTATGCGCCTGAAGAAGTGGTAAAAGGCGCCCTGATGGTCGCCCCCGAATTTCCCAAAACCAATCTGCTATTGGTCGGCGATGAAACCGCCATCAATAAGATAATAGGCGCCGGGAAACCGGGCAATATCCAGGTTATCCACGCCTCCCAATCCGTCGGGATGGATGAACACCCGGTTGAGGCCATCCGCCAGAAGCAGGATTCTTCGCTGGTTAAGGCTCTGGGCCTGGTAGCCGCTAAGAAAGCCGACGCATTTATCTCGGCCGGGAATACCGGCGCCTGCGTGGCCGGAGCTTCTTTTATGTGGGGATTCTTGGAAGGCATCAAGCGCCCTGGCATCGCTATACCGCTGCCCACCAGAAAAGGCGTTACATACCTGATTGACGCCGGCGCCAATATATACTGCCACCCGATTCACCTGCTCCATTACGGCATTATGGCATCGGTTCATTGCAAGTATGCCCGGGGCATAGAAAATCCCAGGGTCGGACTGCTTAATATCGGCGCGGAAGATTCCAAGGGCAATGAACTGGTCCAGGAAACGCTTAAGTTATACCGCAAAGCCCCGATTAATTTTACGGGTAATATCGAAGGCCAGCACATTTTTGACGGCGACTGCGAGGTCATCGTCTGTGAAGGTTTTGTCGGTAATGTCATCCTTAAAGTAACCGAAGGTTGTGTTGAATTCATAAGTGAGTCATTCACCAATAAACTAACTCAGAAAAAGGACTCGATTCCCCAATTTGACACCTTGATGGGGCTTTTAAGTAATATAAGAAAACAGGGTGATCATTCGGAATACGGCGGCGCCAACCTGTTCGGAGTCAACGGCATCTGCATCATTTCGCACGGACGGGCTAAAGCAAAAGCCATCTATAATGCGATCAAGGTAGCGATTAATTCAGCCCAGCATCATGTGAATGATGAAATCGTTCAGGAACTTAATAAAACCAAATTGACCTGGCTGGACCTGCTTAAGAGCTGGAAAACCCACAGGTAACATGGTAAAATTCCAAACTCTAAATCCCAAATCTCAAAGCATTAATTTTACTTCCAAGAACCAATCGTTATTCCGTGTTGGGTTTCTAAAACACTTGCGGTTGCTTTGCGCTTCAGTAATGCTATTAACCCTATTTCTTGGTGGTTGCGTTGCCAAATGGATGGCCGGCGGCGAAACACCGATTGTCGGTGTTTACAGATACGACGAACAGAAATTCGAGCTCCAGCGAAATTACCCGGTGGATATGCAAAAGGCATGGCTGGCCGTCGTGGACATGACGGAGAAATTGCAGTTTTCCATAGGAAGCTCCTCCCGCGACCCGCTCAGCGCTATTATGAATACCAAGAAAAGCGACGGCACGCCAATCAGGATAGCTTTTGAGTATATCACCGACAACATCACGGCTGTTAAGATAAAGGTCGGGGTATACGGCGAAAAAGATATTTCTTATAAAATCCACGATCAACTCAAGCGCAGTCTGGATGACGCCTCTAAAAAATGAGCCCTATCAGATGGATTAATAATTCTATAAAGTCGCTGATGATATTGGCTATCCGGGCTTACCAGGCGGGTATTTCGCCGATAATCCGCCCCAACTGCCGGTTCCAGCCAACCTGCTCGGAATATTTCATCCAGGCGCTTCAGAAGAAAGGCATATTACTGGGCTCGTTTTACGGCATATGGCGGGTATTGAGGTGCAACCCTTTCGGGGGCAAAGGATATGACCCGGTGGAGTAATTAGCGGAGTATCCTGCGGAAATATTCGTAAGTTCTCTTTAACCCTTCCTTCCTTGATATCTCGGGTTGCCACTTGAGTATCTTATTAGCCCTGGTAATATCGGGGCGCCTTATTTTAGGGTCATCCTGCGGTAGAGGATATGTCCGGACAGGGCTGTTGCTGAAACATATTGCCTTTATCTCGCTGGCCAGCCGGCTGATGGTTATTTCCGATGGGTTGCCCAGATTCACCGGCATATGTTCTTTTGAATCCAGGAGCCGGGCAATACCGCGGACCATATCGTCCACGTAACAGAAACTTCGGGTCTGGTTGCCTTTCCCGTATATAGTAATATGCTTGCCGATTATCGCCTGGGCGAAGAAATTGGGCAGGGCCCGTCCGTCTTCAAGGCGCATCCGCGGGCCGTAGGTGTTGAATATCCGGGAAATCCTGGTATTAATCTTATAATAGCGGTGGTAAGACATAGTCAATGCTTCGGCAAATCGCTTGGCTTCGTCATAGACGCTGCGTACCCCTACAGGGTTGACGTTGCCCCAGTATGATTCGGACTGGGGATGTTTGAGAGGATCTCCGTAGACCTCGGACGTCGAAGCCAGCAGGAATTTGGCCTTTTTGGCCCGGGCCAACTCCAACAGATTATATGTGCCGACAGAACCGACCTTAAGGGTTTCTATGGGGTATTTCAGATAATCTTTTGGACTGGCTGGCGAGGCGAAATCAAGTATCGCATATACCGGACCGGTTATTTTCAGCTGTTTGGTTATATCGTGCTTGATAAACTTGAACCGGGGCCTGCCAAGCAGGTGTTTTATGTTGTTCTTGCTGCCGGTGATGAGATTATCGACGCAGATGATGTCATTCAACCTTTCCCGGAAATAATCGCACAGGTGCGAGCCGATAAAACCGGCCCCGCCGGCGATTAAAATACGTTTCATATGGATATCCCTATAATAAAAAATAACTAATGTGTGTCAACCCCGTTAGAGATAACACCGTCTTTCCCGGAAAAAGGCGAAGTGTTTTTATCAGTGACCTATATAAATACAAAAATCTCTAACGGGGTCAATAAAAATCCCATAATTTCTTTACTGTAGGCGTTTAGCTTGGTATGTTATTTGCAAGGATATTAAAGCATGCGAGGATTTACACTCATTGAATTAATGATTGTTGTAGCAATAATCGCGATTATTGCCGCAATGGCTATCCCTAATCTTGTTACCGGAAGAATTGCCGCTAATGAAACATCGGCTGTTTCTACCTTGAGAATGCTTACCAGCCAGGAAATGATCTGGCGAGAGCGGAATTTTGACGGCAATGCTTTTCGTGATTATTGGACCTATGATGTTTCCTGTTTCCATCGCATGCATCTTGCTTCCGGGGCTAAAGTAAATATGATTGATATATCGGTAGCCAGATCTGATTTTGCTCCTGCCGCCTTTGGAGTTTTCGGTACGAGCCCAACGATAGATGATTGGAGCACTCTTACTATGATGGCAAAATCAGGTTATCTTGTTAGGGTATTAAACACTAATTATGACAATACAGCTTATAAACAGAACTTAGTTGGCGATACTGATATTCCTGCCACTAATTCAACCTTATTTGGTATTATGTGCGCGCCTGAAGGCTATGGCTTAAATGGCGTGAGAAGTTTTATAGTTAACCATGAAGGCGTCATTTACAGCGTTGACTGTGGCGGAGAAGCAAATAAATGGAAAACCACTTCAAGCGATACCCTTAAATGGCCGTCTGTATCTCCCTCATCTGCATCTGGACCGGGAGGTACTATATGGTCAAGTATTGACTAATAATACGGATCATACTGACAAAATATGTCAGTCCTTGCTAATAAAGTGACAATTTTTGTCAATATTTGGCCAAACATATCCGAAAATATATAAATAATTGACTTAATAATTGATAATACTATGGATATAATAACTTTTGCGGTTGATATTCTATCGTTATTCTTGATTTAACGTTATTTATTGACAGTTTGGTATGTTATTTGCATATATTATCTTTAAAGAACTAAAAAACTGCTGATTTACTGAATTAAGCAGTAAAATTTGCTTTATGAAAGGGGGGATAAATAATAAAAAAGCAAGTAAAATCTGGTTAATTTAATTAAATCTGCGGTGATATAAGGAGAAAAACATGTCAAGCAAAAAAGGTTTTACACTGATTGAATTGATGATTGTAGTAGCGATCATAGCGATTATTGCGGCTATCGCAATCCCTAACCTGATTACGGGTAAAATTGCGGCTAACGAAGTGTCCGCCATAGGCGGTCTTAAAATGGTTGTGTCACAGGAAGCAATCTGGAGACAAACAGATGCCGATGGCAATGGCTTGAAAGATTACTGGACACTGGATGTTTCTGCCATGCACAGGTGGTATCGTGCAGATGGCGTAACAAAGGTTGGTTTCATTGATGTCTCCTTTGCTCGTGCTGATAGATCCGTATGCGATGCCAGGGCTGCCGGTGGAAAATTTTTCGGCGGCACCACAAACAAGGATCTTGAAGACTGGGGAACGGGAGCTTTACTTACGACATTTACAGAATCCGCAAAGTCCGGATATTGGTTCAGGGCAATGTTGCACTCTCTGGCTGCCGGAGCATCGCCATATGCTGCAAACGCAGTAGGAGCCAGTAATATTTTGGCTACTAACACCACATCCTTTGGTTTTATGGCCGCCCCGCAAACCTATCCGACCAGCGGCGTTAACCACTTTATCGTTAACGAAGGCGGAACGATTTACTCAACTGATCCAGGTACCAATCTGGAAGTACTTGCCGCTGTCAATAAATGGCAGACTGATGCAACAGCGGGTCACGATTTAAGATGGCCCAATGACCCTCCGACAGCCGTAAACGGCGTTGGTGGTAAGAAATGGGCGCCTGCTGAATAACCTTACATAAAGGTTATTTGTTAGCATAAAAGGGCTCCGATATGAATCGGGGCCCTTTTTGTTTATGCCTGCATTTTATGTGGACAGTCTGTTCCCCCGGGAGGCCAAATGCAAATTTAAAGGATACTGTCCATTATAATTGGAAGTAATTCGTTACGCTGTTTAGCAGGACTATAACTGACAGGCTACAACCCTTTTAAATTTTTACTTTTCTTGACCTGATTCAGTTTTTATGCTATCCATTGTAGATATGTTTGAACCAGTATTAACCGGAGTATCTTTTTGGGAACAAGTAAAAAAGAACAACCTACCTGACAAACTGTATAACACGGTTTATTACCTTACCCGCAACCACCACGACGCCCAGGATATTTGCCAGGAAACATTTTTGGCTGGGTATCAGAATATCAGAAACTTCAGAGGAGAAGCATCTTTTTCCACGTATCTGTACCAGATAGCCATTAATCTTTGTAATAAATACTACAAAAAAAAGAAGTCCGAGCCTATTGTCGAAGCGGTAAATATTGCCTCGGACCAGCCGTCACCTTATGAGAATACCGAAAAAAATGATAAGTTAAAAACTATCCAGCAAGCTCTGGATATATTATCTCCGGAGTACAAGCAAGTGGTCATTTTGAAGGATATGCAAAACCTTTCCTACCGGGAAATATCCCAATCACTTAATATATCGGTCCAAACGGTCAGGACTAATCTCAGTAACGCACGCAACGAACTGAGAATTGCCTTAAAAAAAACAATCGCATAAATTTCATTTTCCCTAACAAATTCCCGCTGTCAAAGTATCTAATATTATAGAAGGAGACAAAACATATGAAATGCGATCTAGTTAGAGATTTGCTAAATGTTTATCTGGATGATGAACTTCCGCTGGACGAGGCGAACCAAGTCAAAACTCATTTAGTAGACTGTTTGGCCTGCCGTAAAGAGCTATCTGAATTAGAAAAAATTAAAGGATTGATTGAATTCTTACCGCGCCATTCGGCTCCGGCGGATTTGAGGGAGAAGCTGGAACAAAATGCCCTTTCACAAGCTCCCGTTCGGATATCAGGGCCGCTTTGGCGCCACCAGTGGGCAATACCATTACTGGCTACGGCCGCAACCATTATCCTGGTTATTTATGTTTCTCTGATGGCACCGTTGCACTATGAGCCATTACAACGAAAAATACCAGAGGAACAATTAAGGTTGTGCAAGCCTACCGAATCGGAAGATGCTGCTTTTAAGAAAAACAAAGAGGATGCCAACCAGGATAAATCCGAGAAGAAACGCGACCGTTTATCTGAACCGCTGAACAGTAAAAAAACAGGTGAATCTATAAGCGGCGGTTTTACAGTTGGTAAAGCCATTCTAAGCGATAAAGCCCAAGGGAGCAAAGCCGAACCAGAAGGAAAAGCACCAGTTTCACCGTCATCTCCGCCATCTTACAGTAGCAGTATCGATGCTAAAGAAAAAGACATAGCTCGAGGCGGGGCTGCGGACTCCCCGAAACAACAAAAGGAATTAGAAAAAGCAGGCGATTTGGATAAAAAGGTTTTCTCCGGTTTGATACTTAAAACTACTGCCTGCTGGTATAATGAATCCCTAGAAAACATAATTCAGGATGCTTCCTCTAAAAAACGCCTTGTTCTTGTATATTTCTATTTCTCCAGTAGAGATTATTTCCCGGAAAACCGCGACGACACGCTTATGCGCTATTCAATTGAACGCGCATTGTTTACCCGGATATTTGTTCCTACGGATAAGTCCGGGAAAATTACCGATTTAACAATATCCGAATTATTCAATAAGAATAAGCTTTCACATTCAGCCCAATGTGTTGTCCTTGATTATTACGGTAATCTGATTCATAAGGTAATATCTCCGATAGGCACCAATAAAATTACCGCGGCAATTGACGAAGCTAATAAGAAAGTAACTGATATCGAGAGTTCTTTATCTAAATCCTACGCAAAAGCCGAGAAGTTAGGAGCCGAAGGGAAAATAGCCAACAAAATCAAAACCCTTCAGGACATTATCAAAACAGGCTATGTGGGCTATGAGTCTATAAAACAAGCCCGCGCTGATTTAGATGCATTGAACCAACAGGCTATCACGGCAATGAATGATATTATTAATGAATATATAAAGGTAGAGGAGTATGATCAGGACCCTGATAAAGCGATAAAAGAATTGGAATTAATCCTGCAGAACTATAAAGGCTTATCTGCCGAAAAGGAATTGAAAGAGGCGATTAAGCAAATAAAGGAAGGCCAGTTACCAAACAGTAAATAATCAATCAACCTGGTAAACCGCTCCGCAGCAGCGGCGCGATTTATCAAATTAAGGAGGGAAAAGATATGAGAAGAACAATAATGACGCTGCCGCTGATTATGCTGATGGTAGGAATATCACTGGCAATAAGCCCGGCAGCTAATGCCTGCGGCATCATCCATATAGACCGCCGGCCCTTACCGCCGGATGTCCAGGTATCAGATATCTCGGTTAAGAACACTACCCTGGATGTCAAGATTGAAGAGCAGGTCGCTATGGTCAGCGTGGACGAAATATTCCATAATCCCAACAACCGCCAGTTGGAAGGCACCTTTATTCTCCCGATTTTACCGGAAACCGCGGTGCAGAACCTCTCGTTATGGATTAACGGCAAGGAAAACAAGGCCGAATTATTGGACCGTGACAAAGCATTGCAGTACTATCAGGAGGTTGTTCGGCGCATGATTGACCCGGCTTTATTGGAATATGCCGGCTACGGACTTCTCAGGCTTCGGGTTTTTCCGATTCCGGCCGCCCAGCAGGATCTGGGCCAGGGACCGGGCAATGTTCGTATAAAATATTCTTACACCTATCGCCTGCCCAATGATAACGGCATCTGTGTTTTCCGCCACCCCTGGGGCACAAATAAGTTCTCTTCAGAAGCGATTGACTCTGCAGTAATCAAGGCAACGATCAAATCAGCTATTCCGATTAAAACAGTTTATTCGCCCACCTATTCCAACATAGATGTCGCCCGCAAGGATGACAATAACATTTCCCTCAGCTTTGAGCAGAACAAAATGAAGCCGGATAAGGACTTCATCCTTTATTATACCCTATCCGAAAAGCAATTTGGCATAAATATGCTTACATACAAAAAACTTAATGCCGATGGCTTTTTCATGATGATGCTTTCGCCTAAATATGAGGTCAAGGACAACGAAGTGGTCAAAAAAGACGTGGTATTTGTCCTGGATACATCGGGCAGCATGGCGGATAACGGCAAGATAGACCAGGCGAAAAATTCACTGAATTTTTGCATCAACAGCCTCAAGGAGTCAGACAGGTTCAACCTGGTTACTTTCTCTACCGAGGTTCGGCAGCTCAAGAATAACCTGCAGGAGGTTACGCCGGCGGCCCGCGAAGAAGCGCTGAAATGGGTCAAGGATGTAGAGGCGCGCGGCGGAACCAATATCAACGATGCGCTCATATCGGTGCTTGGTATGGTTGAAGCCAACAGCAAAAGGCCTTTTATAGTTGTTTTCCTCACGGACGGTTTACCCACGGTGGGCGAAACTAATATGGATAGTATACTGAAAAATGTGTCATCGAAAAATACCGCTAACGTGCGTATTTTCACCTTCGGCGTGGGTTATGATGTCAATACCCACCTGCTGGACAAAATGGCAGAGGCAAACCGCGGCGCCCGCGAATATATCATCCCGGGCGAAAATATTGAAGTCAAGGTTTCTAACTTCTACGACAAGATTGCCTATCCGGTGCTGGCAGATGTGAAACTGGACGTGTCAAATATGGAGATATACGACCGCTATCCGAAAAATCTGCCCGACCTCTTCCGCGGCACGCAGTTAATCCTTTTCGGCCGTTACAAAGGCAGTGGCAATAAGTTGATTACGCTCTCCGGCGCCGTCAACGGCGAGGCGCGCAAGTTTGAATACGAATCAACCTTTGCCGCCCAGAATGAAGCAACCGACTTCATCCCCCGGCTCTGGGCAACCGTTAAAGTAGGATATCTTATGGATGAAATCAGGCTCCGGGGCGAGACTAAGGAGGTCAAGGAAGAAATTGTTAAAATAGCAATGGAATACGGTATTCTCACGCCTTACACATCTTATCTGGTGTTAGAAGATACCAAAACCGCATCCGCTCCTCAACAAGAACATATGAGAGGATGGCGAGGTGATGCCCCGAAAGAACCGGGATTACTCGACAAGGAGAGAAAAGATATGAAGGCAGATTCAGGTGCTGGTGCAGTTGGCAAAAGCAGGGAGACTAATAGTATGAAAAAAGGCGATAGCTCTGGCGCGGAATCTGATGATGCTTTAGGCAGGATGGTGAAGGACACAGTCAAACAGGTGGCTGACAAGACATTCTACTTCACTAAAGGCACCTGGTATGACAGTAAATATGACGAAAAGGATACCAAGACAGAAAAAGTCACGGTCAAATACCTGAGTGATGAATATTTCGCTCTTATCGCCAAACAACCACAATTAGCCAAATACTTTGCCGTCGGCGAAAAGATGGTTGTCTGCTTCGGCGACAAGATTTATGAAGTAACCAAAGAATGATGAGAATCGCCCCGCTCTTTCATTCCCGCCCGTTCCGCAGGCGGGGGAAAGAGCGGGGTCTAAGATATTATAACAACAGACCGTTCCCGAAAGCGTTCGGGACCGTTCCGTTTAACAATA
Organism: Planctomycetota bacterium; assembly: GCA_043808305.1. Taxonomy (GTDB): domain Bacteria; phylum Planctomycetota; class MHYJ01; order JACQXL01; family JACQXL01; genus JBBAAP01. The sequence continues at coordinate 9,716 of JAZDFB010000094.1, forward strand.
TCTAAGAAAAGGAGGACTATATGGGGAAAAAACTGGTTGCCCTGGCAATAACCCTGGGATTATGGTGCGGGATAGCGTCAGCACAGGCCGAGGAAAAGAAAGAAGAAACCACCGCGCCGCCTGTGACCAAGATTGTTTTCTATAAGCACGGGATGGGCTATTTTGAGCGCATAGGCTCGGTTAAGGACAATGCCGTTATTTCGCTCGGCTTCAAGACAAACCAGATGCCGGATTTACTGACCTCTCTGTTTGCCATAGACCTTTCCGGCAACGGCAAGATTACCACCATCGGCTACGACTCCAAAGACCCGATTGACAAGCAGTTGGAAAATATCCTGATACGAGTGCCTGAAGGCGCGGCACTGACCCAGTTCCTGGCACAGTTAAAAGGCGCCAAAGTAGAGGTCAAGATTGCTTCAGAAACCTCCCGCGGCAGTATCCTGGGGATTGAACCGCTCCTGCAAAAAGTAGATAACACCGTCATAACCTCTTATAAACTCATCCTGCTCCGCGATGACGGCGCCATTCAACCGGTCAACCTGCTTGACATATCTACGATACGGCTTCTGGATGACCCTATCCAGAAAGACCTCCAGCGCATCCTGGATATATATCTCCGCTCCAAATACACCGACCGCAAGACCGTCAAGTTAGAGGCGGTAGGCAAAGGCCAGCGCGATATCCTGATGGGGTATCTGGTCGAGATGCCCATCTGGAAGACGTCATATCGGCTGATACTGGGCGATAAGAAACCGTATCTCCAGGGCTGGGCAATTGTGGAAAATCCCACTGACGAAGACTGGACCAATGTCCAGATGTCCTTCGTTGCCGGCAACCCCATCTCGTTCAAGATGGATTTATATACCTCCTACTACCCAATCAGGCCGGAGATTAACCTGAGCAGTATCACCGGCTCTGTAGGCAGGGCAAACCTTGATGCAGAGGGTAGCGCAGGAGAATCAGAAGATTATGAGAAAGACGCGATGGACGCGCCTAAATCAAAAATGAGGATGTATGCCGAGAAAAAGTCGGGCGCGCCTGCTGCTCCGGGTTTTGGCACATTAGGGAAGATACAAGACAAGTCTATGAGCGAGTTGATGCAGTCCTCAGTGCAAACGATTGCTACAGGCATACAGATAGGCGAGTTGTTCTCCTATAACTCCCAGACGCCTGTAAGCATCAACCGGCATCAGTCAGCAATGGTGCCCATAGTTACTGATACTGTGGAAGGCCAAAAGGTCCTTTATTACCGGGCCACGATTTCTTCCAAACCTTTAAACGCCTTCTATCTTAATAACTCCACAAAAATGACGCTGGAAACCGGGCCGGTAACCTTCTTCGAAGGTTCCACCTCGGTTGGCGAAGGACTGCTCCGCCAGTCGCTGGCAGGCGGGATGAAGGAGATTATCCCCTACGCCCTGGAAACGACTTGCAGTATCGAGCCCGTAACTAAACAGAACACCAAACCCATCCATAAAGTATCCTATGCCAACGGCGCAATGGTCTTAAGGCAGTTCTATGTAAACGAAACCACATACAAATGCATCAATAAGAGCGATAAGAGTTACACATTCTACCTTGACCATCCCCGCAACGGCAATTACACCCTGATGGAACCGGCCAAGGCCGAGGAAGAAATTCCGGGTTATTACCGGTTCAAGATAGACCTTGGTGCCAACCAGCCCGCAGGCAGTCCCGCTGATAGGGGCAAAACCGTTGATTTCAAGGTAGTGGAACAGGTGGAAGGCGCCTCCAGCATCTATCTCCAGAACACCAACCTTGACCAGATAACCTTATACATCACCCAGCCCTATCTGAACAAGCGGATGAAGGAATTCCTGGGCGAGGTCAAAGGACTGCTGGAAGCCGTGGCAACACAGCAACGGGTTTATAACGAAGCCAATCAGGAATTCCAGCGCTTGACCGAAGACCAGAAACGTTATCGCGACAATATGGGCTCGCTTAACAGCAACAACCCCAAGGAGAGCGAGATTCGGGAAAGCTATGTGGACAAACTCCAGAACGGCGAAAACCGAATCCTGGGACTGCGCCAGCAGATGCTTGACAGTAATAGCGAGATTACCAAGCTCAGAGCCCAATTATCAAAGAAAATACAGGAGTTCTCAGAAGAATAAATACTATCTTTTTACAAAAAAACGCTCTGATGGCCTAAAAACCTCAGGGCGTTTTTTTTTATATCATTGGCTATCTGATATAATTCTTGACTAATAGTTAAAAAAATATAATCTAAACTGTTTATATGGTCTTCAGGAAAACCGAAGCAATTTGTTTGTTTCGCACTGATTACAGCGAGACAAGCCAGATTGTTACTTTTTATACGGCTGATTGTGGCAAAGTTACGGCTCTATCACGGGGCAATAAACGCCCCAAACACCATCAGCTTGAACCGGTCGACCTGCTGACACATAGCGAAATAGTTTTTATTGATAAGACGCCTAAAGGTTTGCATTTATTGACCGAATATACGGTCAAGAATGAATTCCCGCGGCTGAGAAATAGGTTGGAAAGGTTGTATCAAGGTCTTTATCTGGCGGAGTTTTTGAACGAGTTGACTCCGCCGGGCGATCCCAACCAGGCATTGTTCAACCTGGCGCTGGGGACCATTAATAAAATACAGGATGCTCCCGATAATAAGTCGGGCAGTATATGGGAGGCGATATTTTATTTTGAAGCGAATTCTTTGAAACAGCTTGGCTTTATGCCGCGCATGATACCAGGCAGTTTAGGCAAAGAATTCCAATGTGAACTCTGCAGTAATCAGATAGGAGAGAAAAAGACCCTGAAATTCAGCTCCAGATACGGCGGCATTCTCTGTGATGATTGCGGCCGGGCGCACGAAACTATCGGGGTAACGCCGGGCGTATTAAAAACGGTTCTCTGGTATGCCGGCATCGACCGGGATACGGCTGATAATTGCCGGAACCTGAATAATTTGAAAGTGTCCCGGACAATGCTGTCCGGGATGAGAGAATTCTTGAATTATTATATTGCGTCGATAATCGGAAAGAAATTAAGATTAACCAAGTGGCTTAATAGTTCGGCTGCCTGTGAAGTTGCAGCCGACTATACTTGGCAGTAATTCTAGCGCCAAAGGCGCCATCAAACTACCAGAGTACTGAATAAATTATGCAACACAAATTGTTTCATGCTTTCCTTTTGCTGGTGGTCTTGTTTTTATGCGGGTGCGGTGCCAAAGCAATTTTAACGCCTGAAGAAGCCGCCCAAATCCCGCCATCGCCGGAGATTGAGAGCAAGTACTTTGAAGCGGAATCATTCTCTAAAAACGGCCAATACGAGGATGCAATTAAAATCCTTAATTCCTGCATAGGAAAAGCCCAGAATCCGGGCCAAAAGGAAAAAGTGACTTTCCTTCTGGCCGAATGCCTTTTCCAGACGCGTTATTATTATGAGGCTCATAAACTTTATGCAATATACCTGAATGAATTCTCCGCCACATCAAGATTTGAAGAAGTTATTTCGCGCGAACTTGAAATCGGATTCAAATTCGTTTCCGGAGCCAAAAGAAGCCTGTGGGGGCTTTATATCCTCCCGTCATTTGATTTTGGCGTTAAAATTATTAAGGATACTTTAACCCGTTACTCTTATACTAAATTATCCGAAACGTACCATCTGAAGCTGGCTGATTATCTTTTCGTCAACAAATACTACGAACAAAGCTTTGAGGAATACGAATCATTCCTTGTCAGATATCCTCAAAGTACATTCATGGATCTGGCAACTTATAGAATCAGCTTATGCTGCCTTAATGATTATCTGGGCAGCGAGTACGAAATAACCCCTCTTATGGATGCAAAAAAATATATTGATGAATTATTGCAGAAATACCCTCAAAGCAATTTTAGAGCTGAAGCGCAAAAACTTTCCGATGAAATAGTCTCTTTGTTAGCTGAAAGGGATTACCAGGTTGGCTGTTTCTACAAAAAAACCAACAAGGGAAAAGCAGCCCAGATATACTTTGAAAGCCTTATGCATAATTACCCCCAGACCGAATGGGCGCAAAAAATAAAGACATCCCCGAAAGCCGAAGAAAATAAATGAGATTATCATTCTTCTTGATGTTTATTCTGTTTTTGAATTCCGGTTGCGGTTATCAGTCGAATTCCTTCTTGAAAGAGACTAATTCTATAGCTGTTCCGATATTCGAAAACCAAACTACTTACAGGGGAATTGAGTTTGAACTAACCAATTCAGTACATAATCAGATTAAAAGTCGCACACCTTTTCGTTTAGTATCGAAACCCGAGTATGCCGACCTGTTGCTTAAAGGCGAAATTGTTAATTATCAAAAACCCGTATCAATAGAAGGGAGACTTGATATAGTTCTCGCATCGGAAGTTCTGGTTACGGTCAAAGTAACGCTGATCGACCAGAAAACCGGGAAATCTATTCTAGAAAAGATATACACTGCCCGGAATGACTTAATCCCATCAAGAAAAGAAGATGAGCTTTCTGCCCAAGCAAGAATTTATGAAAATATAAGCCAGTGGATCGTATCACTACTTGAATAATACTATGAAAAAAGGATTCTTACTTTTTGCTCTGCTTATTTCTTTCATGGCAATAATGTTTTACTATGCCAGTGATTCCTATTTCCCAAAAACAGGCAGTATCACATTCGCCCAGCTTCAGGAACAGGCTAAAGCCGGGATGATTAAAAGCATCATGATAAAGGGCAATTATGCCGAAGGCGAATATAAGGAAAAGCAGCTGTTAGGAGAAAAATCATTTACAAGATTCAAGACTGAGAAGGTTTCTGAATTATATTTAAAAGAACCCTTGGTATGGAATGAACTAAAAAACAGTGTCTCTGCCGAGAATTTTAGCTATGATGACGGGAACTCTCTCTGGTACCAAGCAGTTATTGCATTACTTCCGGCGCTTCTGATTATCGGAGTTATTTGGTTCCTTCTTATCCGCCAAGTAAAGAATGCTAACGGACCATCCGGTGTTTTCTCTTTTGGTAAAAGCCGAGCCCGAATAGCTGTAAAAGATAAGAAAAAAATTACTTTTGAAGATGTCGCCGGAGTGGATGAAGCCAAAGAAGAAGTCAAAGAAATAGTCGAGTTTCTGAAAGATCCATCTCATTTCCAGAAACTTGGTGCCCGTATTCCACGCGGAGTGTTGTTAATCGGCCTGCCGGGTTCAGGTAAAACCCTCTTAGCCAAAGCAATTGCCGGGGAAGCCGACGTCCCGTTTTTCAATATGTCCGGTTCTGATTTTGTAGAAATGTTTGTGGGAGTCGGCGCATCCAGAGTACGTGATTTATTCAAAACGGCAAAAGAAAATTCTCCGTGTATAATATTTCTTGATGAGATAGATGCTGTGGGAAGACACCGTGGCAGCGGACTTGGCGGCGGAAATGATGAACGAGAACAAACCCTTAACGCAATTCTTGTCGAAATGGATGGATTTGATACCGATATTGGAGTCATCGTTATAGCTGCAACTAACCGCCCTGACATTCTGGATCCTGCATTACTCAGACCCGGTCGGTTTGACCGGCAGATTACCATTGATTTGCCTGATATTAAGGGGCGAGAAGCGATTCTTAAAATTCACGCCCGTAAAATAAAAATTAATCCGAACTTAAACCTGGCAAATTTGGCAAAAACAACGCCTATGTTCTCCGGGGCGGATCTTGCAGCAATTATTAATGAAGCGGCTTTGATTGCGGTGATGAAGAAAAAAGAACTGGTCGATATGGAAGATCTTGAGGAAGCCCGTGATAAGGTTCGCTGGGGCAGGCAAAAGCGAAGTCGTGAAATGGCTGAAGAGGACAAAAAAATTACAGCTTATCACGAAAGCGGGCACGCACTGGCTGCTTACCTCTTGCCTGAGGTTGAAAATGTCCATAAAGTAACTATTATCCCTCGGGGAAGCTATTTGGGGGCAACCATGCGTTTGCCAGAAAAAGACCGTTACCATATGCAGCGTAAGTATATATTGGGTAATATCACTGTGCTTTTTTCAGGGCGAGTGGCGGAAGAAACATTCTGCAACGATATTTCTGCCGGCGCACGTTCGGATATTAAAGAGGCTACGGCTTTGGCCCGATTGATGATTACCGAATGGGGAATGAGCGAAAAATTGGGCCCGATAAGTTATACTGACAGCGAAGAACATCTCTTCCTGGGCCGTGAAATTACCAGGACTAACCACCATAGCGAAGCCACATCAATGGAAATAGACCAAGAAATTAAGAAAGTGCTCCTTGCTTGTTACGAACGTGCTAAGCAACTCGTTAGCTCAAATAAGGACTTGTGCGAAAAAATTGCCAAGGCGCTGCTAATATATGAAATTATTACCTCACAGGACATCGAAGATATCGCTAAAGGCGTGGATATAGAGTCTCTCCATAAAAATAACAATACAGTTAAGCCGTAGTCGGTGCAATGAACCCAACAATAACCATCAGCTTAAAAACTAAAATAATCCATATCCCCGATCATCCTGTTGGGAAACTATCCTTAACCCGGACGCTGATCATGGGCATTTTGAACGTCACGCCAGATTCTTTTTCCGATGGTGGTAAGTTCTATAATCACAAGCATGCTATAAAGCATGCCCTAAAAATGGTTGAATCAGGTGCTGACATTATTGATATCGGCGGAGAATCAACCAGACCCGGGGCTCAACAAATTAGTCTTAGTGAAGAACTAAAAAGAGTTATTCCGATAATTAAAACGATAATAAAACTACGGCCGTGCACTATCATTTCAATTGATACTTACAAATCAAAAGTAGCTGAAGCAGCAATAAATGCCGGCGCAAGAATAATTAATGATATTTCCGGTTTATTATTTGACAAGCAGATGCCCGATGTAGCCTATAAGTATAAAACCCCGGTTGTTATAATGCATATTAAGGGCACTCCCAGAAATATGCAGGATAACCCGTATTATAAAAATATAATCAAGGAAATTAAAGAATATTTCCGGAGAAAAATAGCTTTTGCTCTTTCGAAAGGCATAAACAAAAATCAAATTATTATTGACCCGGGAATTGGTTTTGGTAAAAGATTAGAGGATAACTATGTTATTTTAAAGAGATTGTCGGAACTAAAAACCTTAGGGTATCCGATACTGGTAGGGCCGTCCCGTAAAGCTTTTATCGGCAAAGCGCTTAATCTGCCGCCGGGGGAAAGGTTATTTGGAACCGTGGCTTCGGTAGCAATAAGCATATTAAACGGAGCCAATATAGTCAGAGTCCATGATGTAAGCGAAATGAAACAAGTATCTGTTATTTGCGATAACATTGTCAAATGAGTATTAAAGAAATCCTTACGATTGCCGTGCAAGTGGGTTTGCTTTTTGCATTCTTCTATTTCCTGCTAAAAAATCTGCAAGGCACAGGCGGCGTGGGTATATTCAGGGGGGTAATTATTGGTTTTGTCGTGGTATTTATTCTGGTAAAAACTGTTGCCAAACAGTTTGACCTGGATACTATTTCCTGGATATTGAATGATTGGTTTTTGGTTTTCCTGATTGTATCGCTGGTAATTATTTTCCAGCCGGAGCTTCGCCGGATTCTACTTAGATTAGGACAGAATCCTTTCTTCAAACCATTTTTAAAAACTAAATCCAGCATTGTTGATGAAGTAGTGGAAGCGATATTTGAGCTTTCCGGAAGCAAATATGGGGCTTTAGTCGCAATTGAGCGGGAAATAGGCTTAAAACCCTATATTGAAGGCGGCACCTACATAGATGCAGATGTTTCAAATGAGTTAATACAAACCATATTCTACCCCGGTTCTGCTCTTCATGATGGCGGTGTAGTTATCAAGGACGAAAGAGTAATAGCAGCCGGATGTCTTTTCCCGTTAACCGAAAACAAAAATATACCTAAGACGATAGGCACCAGGCACCGAGCCGCTATAGGGCTAACCGAAGAAAGCGACGCAATAGTCCTGGTGGCCTCGGAAGAAACAGGGCAGGTTTCATTGTGCGTAAACGGACAACTAAAAAGCGGAATGGATAAGGAAGCAATAAAAAAAACCATTCATGACCTTTATCACAAATAACCATGATTTATTTTAAAAAGATTATCACTGAAAATATCGGCACAAAAATAACTGCACTGTTTCTGTCCTTTCTGGTCTGGTATTACATCGGATTGCAATTAGAAAAACCTCTTGATATGACCGCCCAGATCAAAATAGAAACTCCGTCTCAAATTCTCAGCCGGGTAGAAACCCAAGAGGGCGAGCTCATCAGCGAATTATCTGTAAAATTAAAATATGCCGCCAAGACGGAACCTCCGTCAAATCTGGTATGCAAACACCGTATAGCAAATCTTAACCCTGATATACTAAATCAAATATTTATTGAGGAACTGTCTTCCAAGGACTTTAAATTAGCTCCAGGTATTAAAATAATCTCTATAGTGCCTTCTAAAGTCAGGGTGGTATTATACAAAGAAGGTTCTAAATACATGAAAATCAGAACAGATAATTGTATTAAAGGAAGTCCCGAGAAAGAATATCGGGTTGCTGGAGTTAGGGCTGAGCCTTCAGATATTCTAGTAAAAGGACCCCTGCATATTCTTAATAAATATGACAATATCTCGATAATGAAAATTGATGTTACCGGACATAAAAAATCCTTTTCGCGTACTGGCCAGATAGAACCCTTATTGGATAACGAAAGAATATCAAGTGAAGATAAATTCAACGTGGAAATAAACATCCAACCCGAAATGAGCGATGCTGTTTTCCAGGTGCCGATAAAACTTTTGATGCCCACTGATTTTCCTTATCAGATTCAGCTAAAATCAAAAGAGAGAGGTGTAAAAGTCAGAGGGCCATTATCCAGCATAAAACTATTAAAAATACAAAATATGAACTTATTCGTTAATATTGCATCTTTATACAACGATATCACTGAAGTAAAACCGCCAATGAGCTTTACTGCATCTTTAGAGTTCAAGCTCACGCCCGATGCGCCCAAGGATATCGAATTATCAGAACCAATAGAGCAGATAACGCTTGATATTATGGCGCCGCAACCGCCTGTCCAAGAAACTACTAAACCCCCGGTGAAAAATATTCCCCAGGAACCGCCCAAAACACCTGAACCACCAAACCCTCCAGATACACCTAAATAACCATGAAAGTATTCGGAACAGACGGTATCAGAGATGTCGCCAATTCAGGATGGCTTACACCGGAATCACTTCTAAAAATGGGCAGGATCATCGGTCTAATATTGAAGCCGTCCTCTCGGGTAATTATCGGGCGTGATACCAGGATTTCCGGGCAGATGATAATGAACTCTCTTTCAGCCGGGATTCTTTCGTCCGGAGTAAATATTACCGATGCCGGGATAATCTCTACCCCGGCGCTATCGTTTTTAACTAAACACAACAAATTTAATCTGGGCATAATGATATCAGCTTCGCATAACCCGGCTGATTATAACGGGATAAAAATATTAAGGGAAACCGGATTGAAAATTACGTCCAAAACAGAATTACTTATTGAAAAACATCTTTTAAATAAGGCGCCTATTAAATCCGGTGATATTCGCCCGGGCATAATTAATACCGATAAAAAATTACTTAACCTATACATCAACAAACTGCTGGGAAAAGCGGCCGGGCAACATTTTTCCTTAAAAGGATTCAAAATTGTGGTTGACTGCGCCAACGGCGCCGTATCCGAAACAGCCCCGGCTGTGCTTGCATCTTTCGGCGCAAAGGTCATTGCCATTAATAATCGGCCTAACGGCAAGAATATCAACCTTAATTGCGGCGCTTTGTATCCCGAAAAAATGAGCAAAGCCGTCATAAAGCACCAAGCCGACGTCGGTTTTTCCTTTGACGGCGACGCAGACCGCGTAATCATGGCCGATGAAAAAGGGATTATCCGCGACGGAGATTTCATCCTGGCAATCGGAGCAAGATATCTCAGTAAAAGAAGGTCGCTCAAAAAGAATACGGTCGTCGGGACTATCATGACAAATTCCGGATTGAACGCTTACCTGAAAAATTTGGGCGTCAGTCTTGTGCGCACGCCCGTCGGTGATAAATATGTCCTTGACAAAATGATGTCCGGAGGTTATGTCCTGGGCGGAGAGCCGTCGGGCCATGTTATTTTCTCAGATTACTCATTAATCGGGGACGGACTGCTGACCGCGCTGATAATCCTGAAAATAATCCGTTCGGAAAAGAAAAGACTTTCGACGCTCTCTCAATATCTTACTAAATACCCGCAGATTCTAGTAAATGTTAGTGTAAAATCAAAACCGCCCATAGAACGCATCAAGCCGCTGATGGCTAAAGCCACCGAAATAGAAAGCCTTCTGGGCTGCGATGGAAGGTTATCCCTCAGGTATTCCGGAACCGAACCGCTTCTCAGGATAATGATAGAAGGCAAGGATGAAAAACAGATAGAAATGCTTGCTAATGAGCTGGCCGATATAGTAAAAAAGAACTCATAATTTTATGAAATTAGGCGTTAACATAGACCATGTCGCGACAATCCGCCAGGCGCGATATCAGGACATCACCATCGGCCAGCATTTCGAGCCTGACCCGGTCCGTGCCGCGGTTATGGCCGAATCAGGCGGAGCTGACAGCATTGTTGTCCACCTGCGCGAAGACCGCCGCCATATCCAGGACCGTGACCTGAAAATCCTGCGCCAGACGATAACCACAAAACTCAATCTAGAAATGGCCATGTCCGACGAAATCGCCAAAATCGCCCTTGAAATAAAACCGGATCAGGTTACTTTTGTCCCTGAACGCCGGGAGGAACTGACTACCGAGGGCGGATTAAACATATTGAAAGAACGCAAGCGGGCCGAAGAATTCACCAGGCTTTTCAGGAAAAACAATATCGCCGTTTCCGTATTTGTCGACCCGGACCGTGAACAGCTTCAAGCCGCCAAATTAATCGGCGCTAATATCGTGGAACTTCACACCGGGGAATACGCCAACGCCAAGGACCCGGAGAAAAAGAGGATTTGTTATATAAAATTAGGCGAAGCAGCTATCAGCGCCAGGAACATGCGCCTGGGAGTGGCTGCCGGACACGGATTGACCTATGTTAATGTCGGGAATATCACCAACATAATGGAAATTGAGGAATTGAATATCGGACATAGCATAATATCCCGTGCCATAGCGGTCGGGCTGGAACAAGCCGTCCGGGAGATGAAAAAGCTGATTAGCAGAAGGATTTAATTATGTTCAACGGATGCATTACCGCCCTGGTCACCCCGTTTAAAAAGCAGCAACTTGACCTCAAGAAGCTCAAAGAACTGATAGGGTTCCAGATAGACTCGGGCGTTAACGGCCTGGTGCTTTGCGGCACCACCGGTGAAAGCCCGACACTTACCGATGACGAAAAATCGGTTATTTATAGAACAGCCGCAAGATATTTCCGCAAGAAAATAACTCTTATCGCCGGCACGGGCACCAACGACACGGCTAAAAGCATCAAGCTCACAAAAATGGCCCAGTCCATCGGCATGGACGGCGCCCTGATAGTGACGCCTTACTACAATAAACCATCACAGAACGGGCTTTACCTGCATTTCAAGGCTATCGCCGCTGAAACCAGATTGCCGATAATCCTTTATAATGTTCCGGGCCGGACCGGCGTCAGTATTTCGCCAGAAACCGTGGCCCGCCTTGCAGCGGTCAATAATATAGTAGCCATCAAAGAAGCCAGCGGCAGCCTCGAACAGATAGGGCAGATAAAATCAATTTGCGATATAACTATCCTGTCCGGCGATGATTATCTGACTTTCCCGATTCTCTGCCTCGGCGGTAAGGGCGTAATCTCAGTTACCAGCAATATATTGCCAAAAGACATCATCTCAATGATTGATGCCTTCAACCGGGGCAACCTAAGCCTGGCCAAGCAATGCCATTACAAACTCGGGCCTATCAACAAAGCTTTATTCATTGAAAGCAATCCTATCCCGGTTAAGGCCGCGATGAAAATGCTGGGTCGGATTAACGGTGAAATGCGCCTGCCCCTGACGGAAATGTCCGGGGGAAATCAGTCTAAGTTAAAAGATGTGCTTAGGAAATATAAATTCTAGTATTTACCCCACCTCGTTATAAATCCGGGCCCGGAAATCAACCCCCAGTTCCTTGGCAAAAGCCCTGAACTTATCCGCCTCAATGCCGGGCCTTATTACCGTGGTTACTTCCACATAAGGCAGATTCTCTTTAGCGTCATTAATGAATTCTAATACCTTGCTTAAGGTTATTTCTCCGAATTGGGGGTTGCATATTTTGACGTATTCTTTAGATTCAGTGGCATTTACGCTTATGGAAACAATATCAACCAATCCCTTAAGCTCGCCGGCAATGGCCCGTTTATTGATAAGGTTGCCGTGCCCATTGGTATTGAGCCGTATTTTTAATCCCTTTTCTTTAAGGTGCTTTGCCACATCTTTGATGATATCCAGCCTCAGAGTAGGTTCGCCGTAACCGCAGAACACCACTTCCTTATATTTCTCCGCTACGTCTTTAGGAATGGCATTTATTATTTCATCTAATGAAGGCTCTTTCTTAAGCCTCAGGTTATGGCCTTTGACGTAATCGGTAAACTTGGTCACGCAAAAATAACATTGGGCTGTGCAGCGATTGGTGATATTAAGGTATAGGGAATTTCTTATCGGGTAAGCAATCTCTCCTTCTTTCGCCGATTGCTCAAAATTAAAAAGCTGCTTGGCGTTGTGGGTTGTAATCCGGTCGATATCTGCCGCGCTCAACCCGTATATTTTAGAAAATTCCTCGATGCAATAAGTCAGGTAACTCGGCTCGTTACGCTGGCCTCTTTTGAGCTGCGGCGACAGGAACGGGCAGTCCGTTTCGAGAAGAAGCTTCTCTGCGGTAATATATTTGGCCACCTCGCGAAGCTGGCTTGATTTAGGGAATGTTACCGGCCCGCCGATGGAAATATTCATGCCCAGTTTAAGATACTCGCCGGCGTCCTCAATCGTGCCGGAAAAGCAGTGCGCCACCCCGGATACCTGGCTGCCCATTACCTTCTTGAGCATTTTGAGACATTCCGGATGCGCCTCGCGCGAATGAACTATTACCGGCAACTCGTATTCCTTGGCTAACTCAAGCTGCCTGATAAACGCATTCTCCTGCATGTCCTTGGGAGCATAGTCCTTATGGAAATCCAAGCCGGTCTCGCCTATGGCCACCACTTTCTTTTCGCTGAGCAGCTTCTCGAATTCCTTCCAGTCCTCCGGTTTTATATCTTTAGAGCTGTTTGGATGTATGCCTATTGATGCATAAATCTGGGAATAACGGCCGGCGATATCAACAGCCTTTTTGCTGGATGCGATATCCGTCCCAACGGTTATGATATGGCTTACCCCGTTGCCCAGCGCTCTATCTATGACCGCCTGCAAATCATCCTTATAGTCCGGAAAATCCAGGTGCGCATGCGTGTCTATCATATATCCTCTGATTATACCTGCATAACCAAAAAAGTCAATAAATTAATCGTATGTCAGCCGTTTTACCAGGATGGTGGCGTAGGCGCCGCGGGGTATCTCGAACGATACGGTCATCTTCTGCTTGCCCTTATTCAGCTCGTCATTTTCTGCCGCCGTTACCGCCAGCTTATCCGGGAATATTATGGCATTGCGTTCGCCTTTCCGGAAATAGGTCTTGACCATACCCCGGATTTTGAAATCCTCAACCCTGATATTCTCTTCCTTGAGTATGCCTTCGAATATCTGCCTGATTGCGCTGTCATTATATACGGTCCGATGGGTCATAAATGGGATGCTCAGCCCTTTGAGCGATTCCAACGCCTCAACCGTCAATTGCCGGTAGAACACGAACTCGCCCAGCATATAAGGAATCTTCATAAATTCGGAATGTGGTATGCGCCAGCCAGAGGCTGGTCCGCCTCCGGTGGAGAATGCGGAATTATCACTTAGGTACCTTACCAGTCCTTTGTTCCACAGATAGCTCTGGTAGGCGTGCAGGTATAACAGCACCAGCTTGGGGTCAATCAGCTCAAAGCCACGCCTGAAATTTGTCGGCTGATGGTCCCTGAGGTAGTTGATGATGCTCCGCTCCGACGACCTGGGCAATAACTGCATCAACTCCGCCCATTTGCCCCAGTTCTGGATGATGGCAATCCTTATTTCCCTGACCTGCTTGCGGTCCTCGCCTGATGTCGAGGTCAGCGCCGTCTTTAATGCGCCTTCATAGTCGCGCCGAATCAACTGCTTGGCGGCGAAGTCGTTCCCGGCGCGCACCGACCCGAACCTCTGCTCGTCAAAATAGTTGGGCAGGCCGTACCGTTTAACCTCATCCAGCCGTTGGGTTATCCTATCCATCTCGGCTTTGGACAAATCACGGATAGTTATGGTAAAATGGTTAGCATCAAACGAAGCCGGCCTGATGGCGTGTTCGGCCCGACCCAGGTATTTAAGCCGGAACCGGTCCTGGGTCATGTCCTTATCCGGCCCGCGGTAGATGGAAATCAACTGGGCGGTCTGGGCGTGCCGGTCCTTAAGCCCGCCGGCCGAGATGGCTTTACGGCTGACGGCCCAGAACTTGCTGATGATATCCATCGCCTCTATCGTGCCGATGTCGAACTTGGCCAGCTCATACACGGCATAAATGCCGATTCGGCCCGGTTTGAGTTCGGACACCTCGCGCACGACAAAATCCGACGGCAACTGCTTTATCTTCATACTGTTTCACCGCTATCTCACCACAAAGGCACAAAGAACACAAAAGGGTAATTATTTGAAGCCACACTATTCCCCTTGCTCGGCGAGTTTCTTGTCTATCTCATTAATTATTGGCTCTATTTCTGCTTTAAGGTTCGGATAAAATTCAATAGCTTTGAGAAAATCCTCTTTAGCACCTTTATAATCATCTTGGTCAAGGTATTTAGTCCAACCACGGCCCCAATATGCCATGTTATCTTTTGGAGCTAAGTCTATTGACTTATTAAAATCCGCTATAGCTTTTTCGTAATTACCTAAACTTTCCTCAGCTACACCACGATTACAGTATGCTCTTGCAAATTTCGGGTCTATTTCTATTGCCTTTGTGAAATTTTCTATAGCCTCCTTATAATTCTCTGCCTCTGCTTTAGCTACACCAAGATGCCGATAGGCTTCAACATGTTTAGAATCTATTTCTATAGTTCTTGTAAGATCTTCTATCGCACCGTTAATATCTCCTATTTGTCTTTTGGCCAAACCACGATTATAGTATGCTTCGGCAAATTTCGGATCTATTTCTATTGCTTTTGTATAATCCTCAATAGCTTCTCTAAAACTACCCATTTCAGCTTTAGTCGCACCACGACCAATGTATGCTTCGGTATATTTCGAGTTTATTTCAATTGCCTTATTACAATCATCTATAGCACCTTTATAATCGCCTGATTCATATTTAGCCCCAGCAGAATCGTAATATATTTTAGCATCATTTACCATTAGCTTCTCCTAAAAATTGCAATCTTCTATGTGCCCTCTGTGTCTCCGTGGCTAAATTATCCGTGTTTATCCGTGGCTATATTCTCCGCATTCTTTGTGTCCTTTGTGCCTTTGTGGTAAAAGTATCCTATTTCCCCTGTTCGAACAATTCCTGCCTCAATATCCTGAGCGCTTCGAGGTCGTCGTATTCCCTACCCCTAAACCCGCCGGCCTGGCGGTTGATGGACTCGGCCTTCTGCTCCAGGTCTATCCCGCTCATTATCGCCTTATGTATCGTCTTAGGCGTTATCTTATACTTCTTGTTATAGGCCAGCTGGATATTGCGCCGGCGGGTGGTCTCGTCTATGGCCTTCTGCATCGAGCCGGTCATCTGGTCGGCGTAAAGCACCACCAGCCCGTTGATGTTCCGTGCCGTCCGACCGACCGTCTGGATGATGGACGTGGTCGAGCGCAGGAAACCCTCCTTATCCGCGTCCAGGATGGCCACCATTGACACCTCGGGCAGGTCCAGCCCCTCACGCAGCAGGTTGACGCCGACCAGCACGTCAAACTTGCCCTCGCGCAGTTGCCTGAGAATCTGGGTACGCTCGATGGTGTCTATCTCCGAATGCAGGTACCGGCCCTTGATGTTCTTGCCTTGGAAATAAACGCTCAGGTCCTCGGCCAGCCGCTTGGTCAGGGTGGTCACCAGTATGCGCTCCTTGCGCTTAACACGGGCAACAATTTCCTTTTCCAGGTCTTCTACCTGTCCGGTAATCGGACGGACGACTATCTGCGGGTCGACCAGCCCGGTCGGGCGGATAATCTGCTCGGCCACCTCGCCCTTGGTCCGGGCCATTTCATACGGTCCGGGCGTAGCCGAAACGTATACCACCTGATTGACCGCCTTCTCCCATTCGTCAAACTGCATCGGCCGGTTATCCAGCGCCGAGGGCAGTCTGAATCCGTACTGGATGAGCACCTCCTTGCGGGCCCGGTCGCCGAAGAACATCCCGCGCACCTGCGGAACGCCCGTGTGCGACTCGTCCATAAAGCACAGGAAGTCCTTGGGAAAATAATCCACCAGCGTGTAAGGCCTCTGCCCGGCCAGCCGCCCGCTGAAATGGCGCGAATAGTTCTCTATGCCCTTGCAATAGCCCAGCTCCTGCAACATCTCCAAATCATAGTTGGTCCGGGTCTTCAGACGCTGCGCCTCAAGCAGTTTCTTCTGCTTCTTCAATTGGGCCAAAGTCTCCTTGAGCTCCTGCCGGATGGACTTAACCGCCCGGCCTACCTTGGATTCCGGGATGACGAAATGCTTGGCCGGGAAGACGTTGTAACTCTTGAGCGTTTCCATCACCTGCCCCGTCAGCGGATGGAAGCGGCTGATTTCCCTGATGAAGCTGGAAGTGGCAGTCTGGCTGAAAACGACCTTGATAGCCGTCTCGTCGTAGGCCGGGAAAATCTCCACCGACTCCCCGCGCACCCGGAACAGGCCGGCCTTGAACTCGTATTCATTGCGCTCGTATTGCATCTCTATCAAGCGCTTGATTACCGACTCGCGGCTGAGTGCATCGCCGGCCCGCAGGGGCAGGGCCATACCGGCATAGTCTTCCGGGTCGCCCAGTCCGTAGATGCAGGAAACGCTGGACACTATAATCACATCCCGGCGCGACATCAGGGACGAAGTCGCCGCCAGCCTTAGGCGCTCCAGGTTCTCGTTTATGGCAGCGTCCTTTTCTATGTACATATCCTTGTGCGGGATATAGGCCTCGGGCTGGTAATAGTCGTAATAACTGACGAAATAATGCACCGCGTTATGCGGGAACAGCTCCTTAAACTCGGCGTACAACTGGGCGGCCAGGGTCTTGTTAGGCGACATAATCAGCGCCGGACGGTTGGTGTTATTGATGACGTGGGCCATAGTAAAGGTCTTACCCGAACCGGTCACGCCCAGAAGGGTCTGGTGCGGACTGCCGGCCAGGATGCCGGCGGTCAGTTGCTTTATGGCCGCGGGCTGGTCGCCCCTGGGCTTGAGCTTGGTGACTAACTTGAATTTATCCATATTATTAGACTCTAAAAACTACTATCCTTGGCAACAAAGTCAAGAGTAACCGAACAAAACAAGCTATTGTCTTGACATAAAGCGCATAACTATTAAATTTCTATGATAATGATTATAGTTAAATAATAACCTGATAAAAGGATAATGTCATGCGCAGCAATTCGATATTCAAAATCGCCGCGGTTATTATGTTTGTAGCTTATATCACCGCGTTTAACTACGGTGGTTGCGGCGGTGGAGGTAGTACTGGCAGTAGCGGTATACCAATACCACAACCTGCACCAGTTCCTGATCAGGTAACTTCGCCTGTGCCGGCTGATAACGCCGCCAATGTCCCGTTTCCCCAGCAGTTAAGCTGGGCATCAGCTGCCGGAGCCGATTCCTACGATGTCTATTTCGGGCTGACCTGCACCGGCTGGACTGCGGTTACTAACACAACCACCACGGGTTATAACCCCGGTCCATTGAGCTATAACACTGCCTATTACTGGCGGATAGACGCCATCAACGCTGTCGGAACCACCGCCGGCCAGGCCTGGAGTTTCCAGACGGTTGCCAACCAGGCGCCGACCCTGGCCGCCATCGGCGACAAAATAGTCTCGGAAGCCAGCCTGCTGACATTTGCCATCTGCGCCACCG
Source organism: Planctomycetota bacterium (assembly GCA_043808305.1). Lineage (GTDB taxonomy): Bacteria > Planctomycetota > MHYJ01 > JACQXL01 > JACQXL01 > JBBAAP01. The sequence goes on from JAZDFB010000094.1 coordinate 27,875, forward strand.
ACCCTGAGGGTGCGTCATTGGCCTATTCGGCCAGCGGACTGCCCGCCGGCGCCGCGTTCATTACAAGCACCGGGACTTTTTCCTGGACCCCGAACTTCACCCAGGCCAACAGCTATAATGCAACATTCCGGGCCACCGACGCCGACGGACTGTTTGACGAAGAATCCATCACCATCACCGTAAACAACCTGAACAGGGCGCCGGTTCTTACCTCGCCCGGCGACCGGACCGTAAACGAGAATGCGCTCCTGTCATTAACTCTTTCCGCCGCAGACCCGGACAGCGATACCATCGTCTACTCAATGGTCTCAACGCCGACCGGCGCCGCTTTTGTTGCAGGCGTGTTTACTTGGACCCCGGACTATACCCAGGCCGGTAGTTACCCGGTCACCTTTACCGCCACAGCCAACGGCCAGTCAGATTCCAAGGCCATCACCATCACGGTCAACAACGTCAACCGAGCACCCACCCTTAACGCCATCGGTAACCAAATAATAAATGAAGACTCATTATTGACCTTTATCATATTGGCCATCGACCCGGACTCCGACGCCCTGACCTATTCAGCCACCGGCCTGCCCGCCGGCGCCGCATTCGACGCTGGAACCCGGACTTTCTTCTGGACCCCCGGCTACACCCAGACCGGCAACTACAACGTCACATTCAGGGTCGCCGACGCCGATGGATTATTTACCGAAGAAATCATAACCATCTCTGTCGGCGATGTCAACCGGCCGCCGGTGCTGTCAGCTATCGGCAACCGGGCCGTAGCCGAAAATCAATTGCTAACCTTCATCATATCCGGCACCGACCCGGACCCTGACGTCCTGACCTATTCGGCCAGCGGACTGCCCGCCGGCGCCACGTTTGTTACCGGCACCGGGACTTTTTCCTGGACCCCGGACTACACTCAGGCTAACAACTATAACATCATCTTCACCGTCACCGACAACGGCACCGGCAATATGGCTGACAGCGAAACCATCACCATCACCGTCAATAATACGGACAGAGCCCCGGTCCTAACGTCGCCCGGCCCGCAGGCAGTGAATGAAAATGCAAATCTGACATTTCCGTTATCAGCCACAGACCCGGATGCCGGCGATACCATCACCTACTCAATGGCCGGGACAACAACCGGAGCTACCCTGATTGCGGGCACCTTCTCCTGGACGCCTGATTATACCCAGGCTGACGTTTATACCGTGGTATTCACAGCAACATCCAATGCCCTGACAAATTCCAAGACAATTATTATTGCAGTAAACAATGTAGACAGAGCTCCGGTATTGACCTCGCCCGGCCCGCAGGCAGTCAATGAGAACGTAAACCTGACATTCCCCTTATCAGCCACAGACCCGGACAGCGATACCATCGCCTACTCAATGGCCGGGACCGCGACCGGAGCCACCTTGATTGCCGGCACATTCTCCTGGACGCCCGGTTACACGCAGGCCGACGTTTATACCGTGGTATTCACGGCAACATCCAACGCACTGGCGGATTCCAAGACCATTGTCATCACCGTAAACAATGTAGACCGTCCGCCCGAATTAACCTCGCCTAACAATCAGTCCATAAACGAGTACCAGCCATTAACCATCACGCTCGTGGCAATAGACCCTGACGGCGACCCCGTCAACTACTCTATGGTCTCAACACCGACCGGCGCCGCTTTTATTGCAGGCGTGTTTACCTGGACCCCGGACTATACCCAGTCCGGCGCTTACCCGGTCACCTTTACCGCCACAGCCAACGGCCTGACGGATTCCGAGGCCATCACCATCACCGTCAATGACGCCCTTGAAATTTCCAATCGCGGCGGCGGTAACTGGCAGTATTACCGTCCCATAACCATAACTAATAGCGCTTCCGTCCTAACCGATTGCCAGGTAACGGTCATTCCCTTCAACGACCAAGCCGTGTCTGATACCTGGCTCTATAATGCCGGGCTGGTCGGTTCGTGGCATTTCTCCGAAGGCATCGGGCAATCGCTGTTGGATATGTCCGGCAACGGCAATAACGGCCAATTGGGCTCAACCTCAGGCGCCGACGCCAGCGACCCGTCCTGGACCGCCGGCGGCCGGTTCGGTAATGCGCTTACATTCGACGGCGTGGATGACTATGTCTCGGTCGCCAACGAGCCCCCCTTTGACCTTACCGCCCAAGTCACCGTAGAATCCTGGGTAAAATTATCGGCCTCACAATCCGCCTCGACTATGTGGGGCATTGCCGCCAAAGGTTACGACGGAATCTTCCCTTACGCGCTCATCCATACCAACAACACCGGCATTGACGGCGCCAAATACGGGTTTGCTTTCGGCGGCGTCACCGGCGGCCTCTGGAAGCTGGCCGGCTCCACCGATAGCGGCTCTTTAGCCGCGGTCGGGCAATGGTATTACGTGGTTGGCACCTACGACGGCGCCAAATTTAATATCTATGTGAACGGCGCTTTTGTCGCCAGCAGCGACAACACCACCATAGCCCTGAATAATATCCCCGTCAGCATCGGCGCCTTCTACGAAAACGGCCCGCCCAAATATTTTCTTAACGGCGCAATAGACGAAGTCCGCATCTACAACCGGGCCCTGTCCGCCGCCGAGATTGCCGCCCGCTACAACAGCAACGCGCCCAAGGTCAAGGGCGACTGCGCCGACATCAGGTTCACCAACTCCGACGCCACCCAGGAATATGGCTACTGGCAGGAAACCGACAACCGCTTCCGGGTAAAACTGCCGACACTGCCTACCGGCGACTCGATGCTCCGTATGTATTACGGCAATGTCTCGGCCACCGATTCCGGCAGTCTGGCCAACGTCTACGGTGCAAGCATTGTCGGTTTCTGGCCGTTCAATGAAGGTGCCGGCGCCACCACCTACGACCGCTCCGGCAATGCCGGCCACGGCACCCTTTATAACAGCCCAACTTGGACCGCCGGCGGCAGGTTCGGCAATGCGCTTTCATTTGACGGAACGAATGATTATTTAACTACTGTCAGCAATACCGGCATTTCCGGCACCTCTCCGAGAACTACTGAATTCTGGGCGAAAATGAACGCCAACCCTTCCTCCGGCCTGGGTTTTTCTTTGGTATATTTCGGGACAACCGCATCTAACCTGCTTTATGCCGCCACAGTTACTAGGCCCGGCGGAGGTTTATCTGCCAACAAAACCTTATTCTTCGGCGGTTATTCCAATGATTTATTAGGCGTGGCCACCTTGGAGCTAAGCACCTGGTATCATTTTGCCATTACTTACGACGGAACGACATTAAAAATGTATGTAAACGGCGTTTTAGACAACAGCGTAGCCAAGACGCTCAATACCGCCAACAATGTCACAGTCATGGGATATCCTCCGGCCGGGGATTGGTCGTATTACAACGGCCTCATAGACGAAACCCGCATCTACAACCGAGTCTTGACGGCGGCTGAGATTGCCTCCCGCTATGTTGCGCCGGCAAACGACCCGTCCGCCAGCGCCCCGGGAGCTGAGCAATAATAAGTTTGTCATAATACCGGAATATAGCGATATAAAGAGACACTTCCTACCGGCGGTAACGCGCTAAGCAGGCCTATTTAAGGGCATTATTTTACCAAATCCACCCGATTTTGCCCTAATTCCTAAATTTCAGCTTTATTCAGACATACCGTAGTCTTTTATCAACCGATACGGTTTAGCTTGATAACCAATGCCAAGCCTTATCATCAGTGCAAAACAGTAAGTTGATAAGAAACGGTGCCTGTTTGTATTCCAAACACGGTCTGTTTGCCAAATAGATGCTGTTTCTTTGGTAATCCAATGCCAAGTCTTATCATCAATGCAAAACAATACGATTATAAGAAACGGCACCTGTTTTGGTTAGAGATGCCGTTTGTTTATATTACAGGCACCATTCCTTTTGACCATAGACCGTATGGGTAGCGATAAGGGGGGTGGGGGGACTTCCCCCTCTTTATAAGTTATTATTTAATAAGGGGTTGTAAGAGCCAGAAGTGCCAAAAACAGCTATTTTACCCTAAAAAATAGGGGTATTTAGCCTATGCCTGGGGCTGGTATTGGAGGTGTTCGGTCTTGGTCAGGCAGATATAGGTTCCCTTAGGTCATATCCCCCCGATGTAATGCACTAATAAGATCCATTCCCATATAGCCTGTAACGGATTGGAAGGCTTTTTTGACCGCAAACCATTTGTTTTACTGCACTACAGGGCATTTTCACTCAGGGGGGGTGGGGGGTAGGGTATAGGGGGGTATACCCCCCGGCCGGTATCCGTATACCCTTAAGCCGATATGGGTATATCTCACAACCCCGAACCGTATACCTATCAGCCCGTAATGGCATACCCTAATGCCGATATCCGTATACCCGATGGCAAGTAACAGTATACCTTATGGCAGGTATTGGTATACCCCCGGGCCGGGATTAGTATACCATACAGCCGGTAATCGTATACTCCACAGCAGATATCCGTATACCGGCTGGCCGCCATTAGTATATACCTTGGCCCGTAAGGGTGTACCCTTTGGCCGGTAACCGTATACCCCCGGGCCAAAATAGGACTACCCCGGAGTCTTTTTGCGGTTTTTTACGAAAATTCTTATTTTTTTTGTCATTTTTTGTTAATATGCCCGTTTCTATATATAGAGGGGCAAATGATGTAATTAAGTAAGCTGATTTATCCCAAAGGGAGGCTACGCTCGCAGATTAAGCGGAATAAGCCCCGGTGCCTCACGATAAACATCGGGGTTCCTGCTGGCACTGGCCCCAATAGAACTGCTCTCATTGGGATAAGTGCCAGTACGTCGTATACTCCGACTGCCACTAAATGATAAGGTGACGGCCCCGCAGCTATCCGGCGGATAGTGCGGGGTCAAGGAACCTATAACGCCCTACCGCCCCTGCGGGCCGCTATGGCTAACAGATTCTTAGATTTTCCTTGACAATCCGGACGGGCGGGATTAATTTCCATCGATTTCTTCCATAATCCGCATTATATCCTTATCGGACCCGGCTATGGTAACAATATCCCCCTTTTCAAGTATATCTGTTTCTTTGGGGACGATGTTAATTGTCTCTTCGTAGGCGTCTAAATCAGGGCCGGTGTGTTTTCTTTTCTTGATGGCAATTAAATTAATCTTGTATTCTTTGGACGGCAGGACGTCGAGTATGGTCTTGCCGGATAACTTCTTGGATATCTCTATTTCGACAATACTGTAACCCTGTATCAGTTCGAAATAGCTCTTCAGGGCGGTGAATAACAGCCGGTGTGACAGTCGTTCAGCCGAATTTTCTTCGGGTTGGATAACCTCGTCGGCGCCGATAAGCTTTAAGATTCTGGCATGGGTGGCGTTGGTCGCCCGGGCGATGATCTTGGGAATTCCCAATTTCTTGGCCATAACAACTACCAGGGCGTTAGCCTCGAAATTAACGCCCATAGCCGCGACCAGGACGTCAGCCTTATCCACGCCCTGGGAACGCAGGTCTTTTTCGTCAGTGGCATCAAGCTTTACGGCCAGGCTGACCTCGTTTTTTATGTCTTCCACGATATCCATATTATTATCTATGGCAATAACCTCGGCGCCACGCTGGGCCATCTTCAGCGCCAGCGCTTTGCCGAATTCTCCTAAACCGATGACAGCGCATTTCATAAATCCCTCCTTTTAGCAGTTATTATGTCAAAACCACGTCTTCCGCAGGATACTGGTAATTAGCCTGCGAAACCCGCCGGGTAACGCTCAGTAAAATCATTAACGGGCCGATTCGGCCGATGAACATCATTACGCAGAGCATCAGTTTACCCGCGACGCTCAGGCCGGCAGTAATGCCGGTGCTGAGGCCAACCGTGCTCAACGCCGAAACGGTTTCAAACAGCGCGTTCTTATAGGGAATCTGCGGGTCGGTTATGGTCAGCAAGAAAGAAAATACAAAAGCGCAGACCGTGTATAATACGACTATAGAAACCGCCGTATCCACGATAATCCTGGGTATGCTCCTTTGCCCTATTTCCACGCGTTCGCGGTGGCGCATCATAGAAAAAACCGTGGCCAGGAGCACGATAAACGTGACCGTTTTAATTCCGCCGCCGGTGGAAAGAGGCGATGCGCCGATAATCATCAGGCCTATTAGCACAATCAGGGTAGGCGGCTTGAGGCTGCCGATATCAACGGTATTAAAGCCCGCGGTCCGGGCCGTAACGGACTGGAATACGGAGTGAGTTATTTTTTCTGATACGGTTTTGCCTTTCAGGGCATTGTCGTATTCTAATCCGTAAAATAAAAGCGCCCCGCCGACAACAAGGAAAAGTGTTATGACTAATACGATTTTAGTCTGGACAGACAGCCGGGAGATATTTTCAGTTTCATGCCGGGATTTAATCCAGCGCCACCGCCGGAAAAACGGCAGGGTCGACACCCGGAACTGGAGGATATTCATGATAGTAGGAAAACCCAGTCCGCCCAGAACAACCAACGCTATCACGGTAATACTAAAAAGCTGATTATGGGCGCAGGATATGAAATTAGTCGGGATTAAAGAGAACCCGGCATTGCAGAAAGCGGAAATGGAATGGAAGAGGCTCCATTTTATCTGCATACCATAGTCCATACCCGGTTCATACCAGAACTTAAACAACAGCACGGCGCCGACTATTTCAACGCAAAAGGTGATGACAAAAACATAAGTCAGGAACTTGCCCAGCTGGCCGATAATGTCGTAATTTAATATGTCGCGCATGATAACGGATTGCCGAACTCCCAGGAAACGCTGCTGGAGAAGACTAAAAAACATGGTAAAAGTAACCAAGCCGATACCGCCCAACTGTATCAGGAAAAGAATCATCATTTGCCCGGTTGTAGAGAAAGAACTGCCCGTATCCCGGATTGTCAATCCGGTAACGCAGGTGGCGCTGGTTGCGGTAAAAAAAGCATCCAGAGACGTAATCGGATGTTCGGAAGAGGCGCCGGCTTTGGGCAGTATCAGGAAAATAGTCCCCAGCAGAATCAGAAATATGTAACTAAACATCAAAATAGCGGCCGGGCTAAATGCCAGCGAAGCAATCCGGGCGTTAAAACGGGCAAACCCCAAGATAACGTGGAAAACAAGGTATATCTGCACCAGAACAATATATATCTCGGTCATGCGGGCAATATTCAGTGTATTGAATGTTTTCCTGATAAATACCGGAGCGGCAAAATATGTAATACCAAGCTGCAGCAAGAAAAGCGCTATTAACGTTATCTCCAGCCAATACCGTTTAGCATAGTTTTTTTTATGGCGGGCAATAAGCCAATTTAAAAGGGTATGCGTAATAAAAACCATTACCACGCCGATATCAACCAGATGCAAGGTGTTTTTGGTTTGTTCGGGGATGAAAAACCCGTATTCTATGAACAAAGAGCCTATGCCAAAGAATGAAGCTATGCGAAGAGCGCTGGCCAGTATTTTTTCCAGGCGTGTTTGTTGCGATTCCTTTAATAAAAGCATTCCTTTTATAATGGTCTTTTAATCTACAAACGTCAAGTAAAAAGGATGGTGCCATCATATCCGGAGAGGATTCTTGCCTTAATAATTATTTGAGGTGTCGATGGTCTTATGTCGAATACCAGACCAAAACGCATATCCCGCCCATAACCAGGGTGTATACCAGGTAGAATTTAATATCAGATTTCGGTATTATTCGTAAATGCACGGATAAAAAACATAGTCCGATCATAATCAGGAAATATGCCGGCCATAAAATAACAGCGTAGTTCTCTGTCATTGCATCATTTTACTCTCTATTTTAACTGGCAAAGTCAAGAATCTGATTGAAACTTTTGGTATTTATGCGTTGGTCGGCGATACTGTTGAGAACATTGCTATCGGAACAGAAGGCGATGCCGATACCGGCGAACCGGACCATGCAGATATCGTTTTCGCCGTCGCCTACGGCAATGATATTGCCTAACGGGATATTGTATTTTTCGGCCACGTTAATCATTACGTTACTTTTGCAGTATCCGTGATTGCATTTGCTGTTTTCCGTGCGCACGAAATACGATGGCACCTTGACCTCGCCGGTGGCGACGCTGTTGCTGAATTCCAGCTCGTTGGTGATGGCGAAATCAGCCCCAATCTTGGTTTTTAAATGGTTTGCCACGGCGTCGTAGCTGTCGCTAATAATACCGACAATGTAGCCGCGTTTCTTGAGCTCCCGCACCGTTTCAACCGTGTCCGGCACCAGCGGTATCTTGTCGGCCACGGCCAGTATCTGGCTGATATCCCGCCCCTTAAAGAGCCGGGCTATCAGCTTGGTCAGCAGGTATGATTCAGGATTGGAAGCCAGTATTTTTATCAAGTCCTGCTCAAACCCGAACTCTTTGGCGGCCTCGTATACGAAGCGCCCCTGGAGTATGGTATTATCCATATCAAAGATAATCATTTTCTTGAGGGGAGCCAGCGATTCCTTGATGGCCATATCCATCTGGTCGCGGATGATGTTAATGGTGCCCAGCGAATCCAGCGAGAAATCCGGGCTGGTATGGGCGCGTTTA
>JAZDFB010000095.1:0-12520 GCA_043808305.1 Planctomycetota bacterium
GTTTACCTATCCGAACCGTTCGTTTACCTATCCGAACCGTCTGTCCCGCGAGCAATAAGAAATAGGTGATTTTATGAAAATGGCGCCCGGAAATACGCCTGATTGCTACATTACCGCCGAAGGTGTGTGTCACCAGAACAAAGGTGTGTGTCACCAGAACAACCAACTCACAGGATAGACCGAGTATACTCGGGCTATGCCGGGCCCGGGGGCCCGGGCGATTTCCCCGGCAATTCCCTGGAGAAAGCGCCGGGCAATGAATTTTTGGGGTATTATCGCGAGAATATATATATAAGGTTAAAAGGTTCGTAGTTCTCGCGAAAGACGAACCTTTCCGCCCTCAGTGAACCGTTTGTTGCCCTCTACAAACCAGTCCGAGCATGCTATGAACCGTTCCGGGACACCCTTAAAACAGTCATCTGGCACCGAAGCGCCCGTCCCGCCGTAGCGGGAAAAGATGTGATTGAGACGATTTTTAGGGGAGCAAGATAGAGGTTAACAAAAATAAGTCCGTGGGCTCTGGCTGGAATATTATTTATTAGCTGGCTCATTGGGCTTGTTTGGCTCTTTGGGTTTGTCATCTTTCGGCCAGGGATGGGTCTTGCGGTATTCTTCTATAGAATGACCCCAAATCTTCCATCTTAAAGTATTAAGTGGTGATTTGAACGGTTCTCCTAAAAAAACCTTATTCAATAACCATTGGTCATCAGATATTTTCTCTGATAAATCTTCTGGAGTAAAAAAAATAATCCCCCCTTCATCTAAATAATAAGTCCACCTATATCCGATTTTAGAACGCGGCTCTGGTATTGCCAAACATACCCATTTTTTTTCACGTAAGATAATTTCTGAAGATAGAAATATTCTATACCGAGTGGAACTCCTCATAATAAAATCTTCTCTATATACAGCATCAAAACGGAACATCCTATCTTTCTTTTTTCTTATATATTCCACCAACTCATAAGTTGTAGCATATTCGCCTACCCCATTATTATTGTTATCTATAATTTTGGCGTTCTTAAAATCTTGTTGAAATTCATACAGTCTACTAAAAGTATCAATAACAGTATCCTCAATATTCTGAGAATAAAGTCTTGAATGCCCTTTGTCAAACGAAGACAAAATCCACAGAGTCAAACTAATTATACTTATCAGAACTATTATTAGCCCTATAACAAACTTCCATTGTAAGGATATAATTTTCATAATACTTATTTAACTAGTGGGGTTTTTCATTCATCTCATCTCCACTGGGAATTGTGCGTATTTTTAGACCATAGCTCATAAAATATTTGCTCTCTACTTAACCGGTGGTACTCCAAGTGGTTCCTGCCCCGGTAAAGAATTATCCGGTGACACACACCTGGTTCCCTTTCTCGCTATTTATGCGGTTTACAAGACGCTGTTTTCTTAAACCAGGGATCCACTTATTACTTATCCGGTTTATCCCTATTAGCGGGCTTGTCCTGAGTATTCCCGAAGGGCTTGTCAACCTTAGGTTCCTGCTTCCTGGGATAGAAATACCAGGTATTGTTATCCAAGCCCCAGAGGTGTTGTTGCGGAACTTCCTTTAACTGTGCTGGCTGTTCTGTTTTTACCAGAATAGTAATCTCAACCTCGGCCCATTGAGTATCAGCGTTCCCTATCTCTTTGGGGCGGGCCGGCCAGTCTTTGGGAAAGAAATGGATTTTCCCCTGCTTAAAACCCGCTACTTTAACCCCCTTTATCTCGGCTCCGATACTCTGCAGCTCCAATACCTTCTTAAGCCACTGTTTGACCATATCACCCGATGAAAAACGCTCCCGCCTGGTTCGTTTAAAATCCTCAAAAATGAGCGGGTTAAAATACTTCATCGCCTCGTCATAATTCTGGTTAAAAATTAGGTTGTAGAATTCCGAGGAGCGTTTAGTCAGCGTCGCTTTTAGGTGTTTTAGGCGCTCGCTCTTCTCGTCCAACTCCGTTTTAGTAACCGGTTGCGGCTGTGGTTGTGTTGGCGGTGTTTTAGTTTTACTGTTTGTTTTGTCCATATAAGCCAGCGCTAAACCCAGCACAACTGCGGCTAAACCCGCACCTAAGATATAAGTAATCAGGCGCCTGCCCGACTGTCCCGATGTAATATCGGGACGGGCGGGCTGCTGCTCTGCCTGTCCCGTCTGGCGGGACGCAGACAGGGGCTTCCGGACTATATTGGGCTGCAATCCCGCTTCGGCGGGACTAACAACCGACGGACTGCCGGGTTTGGCCAAAGCGGCGCTGGGTATCGCCACAGATGAAGTTATCATATCCAGGTCAGCTACCACTTCGTCGCACTTCTGATACCGGTCCTCCGGTTTCTTAGCCATCATTTTATTAATTACCTGGCAAACATCCTGGGGTAAGTCTGGCGACAACTGGCGCGGGTCAACCGGCTGATTATTGATATGCTGCATAATAACCGATATCGGCGTATCACCCTCAAACGGCCGCTGGCCCGTAACCATATAATAATAAACAACGCCTAAAGAGTAGATATCCGCCCGGCCGTCAACCGGCATGCTCTGGGCCTGTTCCGGCGCCATATAATGCGGCGTGCCCAGGATATCGCCCGGCTGTGAAAGGTTGCTGGCCACGTCCAGCACCCGGGCCAGGCCGAAATCCATCAGCTTAACCTCGCCGTCGTAAGTAACCATTATATTTTCCGGCTTGACATCGCGGTGGACAACCCCCTTTTTATGGGCAACATTAAGGGCCTTGGCTGTATCGCGGATAATCCGGGCCGCTTCGGCAATCGGCATCCTGCCTTGAGCCTTCAGCAACTGGGCCAGGGTCTCGCCCTGGACATATTGCATAATGATGAAGTAGATATCCGGCTCGCCGGCCTGTTCAGCCGGGGCTTTGTTGATATTAAGAATCTGGACAATGCCGGAATGTTCCAGCTGGGCCGCGGCCCTGGCTTCCCGGACGAATCGCTTAACCCGCTCCGGTTCGCGGGCGAATGACGGCGGAAGTATCTTGACGGCTACGGTCTTGTTGAGCCCCAGGTGATGCGCCTTGTAAACCGTGCCCATCCCGCCGGCGCCGATCTTGACGATTATCCGGCAGCCACCGATTACTTTATTGAGCAGAGTATCTTCCATTTAACTTTCTTTAGTAAACTGATTGAGCAGATTTATCCGATGAATCCGTTAAATCCGCTTACTATCTTATATTTTGACGGTATTAAATGTTTTATCGAAGTCGAAGCCGTTCTTGAAGTCCTCACGGGAATCCTTCTCGGTTTTGCCCAAAAGCCCGTTGGCAACCAGATTAAACACTATCTCGCCGAAATCTTCAGATCGGCGGACACCCCAAGCGTTGAAAACTGTCTTGCCCATCGGGCCGAACTGTTCCAGCGCATAATCGCGGATGCCTTCCAGCAATTCCTGCCCGGTCACGTGCCGGCGCTGGCCGATGCGTTTGATGGTGTATTCCAGCGCTTCAAATATGAAAACATATGCCTCACGGGCATAGCGGATGTCTTTTTTGAGAACAACGTCCAGTTCGTTAGGTTTGTCTTCCATATTAACGGCAAAAAAATTCCTTCGGAATGACCATTGGAATTTTCTTCCAAAGGGGCTATCGCCCCTATGGCGTCCCCCGCTCTTTCACTGAAAGAGCGGGACCTGTTACCCCCTGGGGGATTGACTGCAATCCCCCAGACCCCACAGGCAGTATAGAAAAGTATTTTATACTTTCCTATACTGCAAGTATATCTTGGGATGGACTTAATGTCAAAATAAATATGGGACTTAGACGACGGCTTCGTTTGTATCTTCTATCCGCGGGAACAGCGCCTGGGCTTTGCTGGTTTTGAGTCCGGCCGGCAAACCGCCCCACTGCAAATCCTGGGGCATTTTTGGCGCTTCGCCTATCAGCCCTAACTGAACCAGAATAGACTTTGATGTATCCGGCATAAACGGCGCTATCAGAACCGCGACAATTCTGATAGTTTCGACAAGCGAATACATCACCTGAGGCAACTCCGGTGATTTGGTCTTGGCCAATGCCCACGGCTTGCTGGCGTCTATGAACTTATTGCTTTCCCTGATTATGGTCCATATCTCTTCCAGCGCCAGATGGAATTCCAACCTGTCCAGATGCTCCATAATCATCTCGGTCTTGAGCGCATCGCCGGATTTATGCACGCCGCAGGAGCCCACCTTGGCCGTGAATTTGGGATCCGACTTAGCCGGAACCTTGCCTTCAAAATACTTTTCCAGCATGGTCAGGGTTCTGAGAAGCAGGTTGCCCAGGTCGTTTCCGAGTTCATTATTATAACGGCTATACAGGGCCGGATATGAAAAATCACCGTCCAGCCCGAACGGAATCTCTTTCATTAAAAAATACCGTAAACCGTCAATACCGACCTTGGCGATTACCTCAGCCGGATAAATAACGTTGCCTTTGGACTTGGAAATCTTATCGCGGTTCATCGTCCACCAGCCGTGGGCAAAAACCTTTTTGGGGAGCGGCAACCCGGCTGACATCAGCAGACACGGCCATATCACCGAATGGAACCAGAGAATATCCTTGGCGATTAGGTGGACATCGGCAGGCCAGAATTCGCGGTATTTGCCCTGTTCGTCCGGATAACCCAGCGCCGAAATATAGTTTATCAGGGCATCAAACCAAACCCAAATAACCTGCGACGGGTCATTGGGCAGCGGGATGCCCCATTCCAGCTCCGCCCGGCTGACGCTGACATCATCCATACCTGATTCAACACGGTTGAATATCTCGTTATACCTGTAAGAAGGTTCGATGAATTGCGGATTCTGCTTCAGGTGCTCGAGCAGTCTGCCCTGGTACTTGCTGAGTTTGAAGAAATAGTTTTCCTCCTCGAAATACTCCCCTTCGCGCTGGCAGACCGGGCACTTCTTGTCCGGAGACTCTTTCAGGGAAATATACCTTTCGCAGGGCGAGCAATACCAACCGGAATATTTACCTTTATAAATATCGCCGTTCTGGTGTATCTTTTGGAACAATGCCTTGACCGCGTTCTCGTGAGCCGGGTCGGTGGTCCGGATGAAATAATCGTATGAAAGATTAAGCCGCTGCCAGGCCTCCTTAAATTTAGGCGCTAATTTATCGGTAAATTCCTTGGGGCTGAGCCCGGCCTGCTGCGCCGCCCGGGCTATCTTCTGGCCGTGCTCATCCGTGCCGGTCAGGAAAAACACCTCGTCTCCGCACATGCGCTTGTACCGGGCCAGCACGTCCGCCGCGATGGTGGTATAGGCCGTGCCTATGTGCGGCTCGGCATTGAGGTAATATATCGGGGTCGTAACGTAAAACTTCTTATTTGCCATTAGGGTCTTTCTTGCCGGGTTCTTCTTCCTGGACCTTAAGGGTCGGCTCTTTTATAATCTCAAGTATCTCAAGTGCCGAAACTTTTATTTTATCGCCGTTGGCAATCTCAACAATCACCGACTGGCTGAGCAGGTCCACGTTTATTATCTCCCCGGTTCCTTTGGCGGTTTTGACAACAGCGCCCTTTCTTGGCAACTGTGTTTTAAGCTCGTTATAAAATGCATCCTCAAACCGCAGGCAGCACATCAGTCGTCCGCAATAACCTGAAATCTTGGTCGGGTCCAGCGTCGTCTTCTGAGTTTTAGCCATCTTCATGGTAACCGGCTCAAGCTCCTTGACGCAGGTCCGGCAACAAAGCTCATGTCCGCAATGGCCGACGTCTCCCAGAAGGCGCGCCTCGTCGCGTACGCCTATCTGGTGCATCTCGATGCGAGTCCGATATTCCTTGGCCAGCTCCTTGACCAATTCCCTGAAATCAATACGGCCTTCGGCCATGAAGTAGAATACTATTTTCTCACCGCCCAGCAGGTATTCAACAAAGGCGATATTAATAGGCAGGTTTAACGCCTTGGCTTTTTCAGCGCAGAACTTCAGCGCCGCCGGCTTTTTCTCGTTTTCTATCTTCTTTAGTTCATCCACATCCTGAGGTGACACCCGGCGGAGGACCTCGCCCAGACGGACGTATTCCGGCTGCGGCGCCAATTGTGGCGCCGGCGGAGCCGCCTGCGGGATCGGGCTATCAGCAGGTTTTACTGCCTGTTGCGCCGGTGGATTTGTCCCTGTTAGCGGGCTTGTCCTGAGTATTTCCGAAGGGACTGCCCCACGCGATGCCGCATGGCTGTCGTGCGGGCTTGCCGGCTGCTCCGGTTTCTTCTGGACCTCGACTGAGCCTGAGCCCGTTGCCGATGGTATCGGCCGAGGTTGGGGCGGCGGCATCAGCTCCGGTTGGGACATAACTGTGCCGATTTCCGTGCCCCGCTCGGTTCTGATAACGCATTTATCGCCCAGCCTCAATCCCGGGACATTGCCTTTGAAATTGGAAATCAGCTGTTCCGCGCCGTAACGAACTGTAACTAACCACATATTTATTATGAAGCCTTTCTTAACAACCTGCTGATATTGAGCAGGACATTTTCGGTTACCAAAGTTATGTTAGCGTTAAGCCTGATATATTGTTCGCCGGCCAGGATTTGCTCAATGGCCAGAAGAACCGAGTCGGGATTAACCGCCTTATGCCATTTCTTAATCTCGCCGGCTTTGTCCTGGTTGATGACTATTATATCTTTTATATAGCTGGATAGCAATATATCTCGGAGAAAAAGCCCTATCACCTTGAATTGTTGGATAATCTTTTCACGTTGTCTTTCCGTGGAGGCATTTCCGGACTTGGCGTAATTCATAAGCCCAAATGAAATATCCTGAAACGAGCTATCGGAATACAGGCTGTCTATCAGCCATTTGCGCTGTTCCAGGATATTGCTTGAATGTATTTTTATGCCGTTGCCGATACTGCCGTCTGAAAGATAGGTCAGAAGCCTTGCCTCTGTCTTGGATATTTTAAGGTTATCCGCGAAAAACTTTTCCAGGCGTTCCCGGCTTATCGGATAAAAAAGAACCGTCTGGCATCTGGATATTACCGTGGGCAGGATTGACTCCGGATGTGCCGTGACCAGTATAAAAATACAGTCTTGGGGCGGCTCCTCAAGAGATTTCAATAAGGCGTTGGCCGCGTCCTCATCCATCCGGTCGGCGTCGTTGAATATGAATATCCGGCGGCCCGGGACAAACGGCTTCAGGGCGATTTCATCCTCGGCCTGCCGTATCGCGTCTATCGGAATGGTTTGCTTGCCCTCCGGCACATCGATAATATGAAGGTTAGGATGAACCCGCTTTTCCACCCAACTGCAGGCGCGGCACCGGCCGCACCCTGACCCGTCATCGCAAACCAATACCTTAGCCAAGGCAACGGCGAAATGAAGCTTACCCACGCCCTCCGGCCCGGCAAAAAGATAGGTATGTGACAGCCGCTTTGCGCCTATGGCATTCTTGAATATCTCCACGGCCGGTTCCTGTCCGATAACGTTGTCAAATCCTTTATGCATACACTATCTCAACCGCAGTTTCCCGGCTACTATGTCTATTACCTCTTTATGGACCTGGCTCGCCGGCCGGTCCGCGTCAATCAGCGCCGAGTTTGCGCCCAAACGGCCCAGCGCCCTGAAACCCAGCCGAACCTTTTGGTGAAAAGCCAGTTTCTTCTTCTCCATCCGGTCAAACGAACTCCTGTGACGCCCCCGCGCCATGCCGCTCTGCGAACACAACGCAAAGCCTTTTCTAATCCGGTTCAGCCCGGCATCAGATTTAATGTCCAGTATAATCAGGATATCCGGCTTCAGCCCGCCCGTAGCAATAGCGCCCATCTGCCGGATACTGTCGCGGTTAATCCCTCCGCCATAACCCTGGTAAGCGATGGTTGACGACAGAAACCTGTCCGCGATAACGATTCTGCCCTGCCGCAACGCTGGACTGATAACCTCGGCCGCCAGTTGCGCCCGGCTGGCCATATACAGGAAAAGTTCCGTTTCCGGCGTCATGCGCTTATTGCGCGTATCCAGCAGTATCCGCCTGACCTGCTCGCTGATAACGGTCGAGCCCGGCTCGCGCACCACGCAGACCCTATGCCCGCGGCGCTTCAGGTAATCGGCCAGAAGTTTCACCTGGGTTGACTTGCCCGAACCGTCCGGCCCGTCTATAACGATAAACTTTCCTTGCTTCATATTAATATTCATAACAAAATTACTTACAACATCTACAAAGTCAAGTATTTTCTCTTGACTGGGATAATAAAAAGAGTATTTATAGTAATAATAATTTCTTTGCGTCCTTTGCGCTCTTTGCGGTAAAACTATGAATCAACGTATCCTCGGCATAGACCCGGGCACGCGGGTAGTCGGCTACTGCGTCCTTGATGTGGCCGGTGTCAACAATACTCCGGCAGTTTGTGAAATTACTGCCGGGTATAGTCGGCTGCAACTTCACAGGCAGCCGAACTGCAAATCCCGGATTATCGAATACGGCATAGTAAAAGCCGCCACCAAAGATACAACGGATTTAGGAAGCCGGCTTAACAAGATATACCAGGAACTGACCGAGATAATCCGCATTCACAAACCGACCGCGGTAGCGCTGGAAAACGTATTCTACGCCAAGGACGTGCAGGCGATGGTAAAGCTGGGCGAAGGACGTGCCATCGCCATCCTGGCCGCGGCGCAGGCCGGCATCCCGCTCTTTGAATACTCGCCGGCTGAGGTCAAGAAGTCCGTCACCGGCAACGGCCGGGCAGACAAGACACAGGTAGCCGAGATGGTCAAGCACATCCTGGGGCTGAGCGAATTGCCCAAACCGGCCGACGCCTCCGATGCTATCGCTATCGCTATCTGCCATACACATAGGACATTGTAAATAGGACACAGACCTTCGGCGCAGAACCCTTCGGGCCACGCAGATTTATTATATAAGGAACCCAGGAGACCAGGAAAAATTATTAGGGACAGTTGAAGCATAGCGACTTACTGTCCCTTATCCCGCTTATTCCAGCGGGACTCTTGGCTTCCTGGCCTCCTTATACTTGGGCTGTTAGAACGTAGTGAGTTACCAGCCCAGTATACCTGGCAGGTAATTCGTTACACTCAAACTGCCAGAGTATAGAATCTGTTTTCTCTGTGTCCTCTGTGTCTCTGTGGTTAGTGGCAGTTCGAGCGCAGCGAGTCTACTGCCACGTTATCCCGCTTTAGCGGGGCTATTACTCTACATACCCCCTTAGCCAAATATTTAGTGCCAGTTAGGGCTATGGATACGAAGTAACCAAAGACCGTTACTGGCACTTATCCCCGCAACGAAGTGAAGCGGGATTTATTCAATATAACCTTTTATCCAGATGTTAGTGCTACAAAACTGACCATTCTCTTAGTGCCACTAGGAACGTAGTGACGTAGAGGCACTTAGTCCCGCAAGCTCAGCTTGACGGGATAACACCTACTCTATATAGCCACGAAGCCAAACATTAATCGAACAAAACTGTGAATTCTTCGTGGCGATGACCCGTATCTGCCGTGCCGAATCAGTAGCAATCGTACATTCCTTATAGAGATTGTTACAGAAGTTAGCGATATTCTGCCAGATAAAATGTATGGTCGAACTACCCCAATCCGTCCCGGCACGCCGACCATAGACCCAGAGCTGTTGCTCCAACCCTATCGGCACACCCATCGCGTTGAACTGGATTTCCAGTATCACCGCCTGCGCCGTTACCGGTATGTATGCCGACAGGTCAACTATCTGGTCAATGTTTCCGGCTGACTGCTCGGTAAACACCTGCGACTGGGATTGGAATAGAGTAAGCCCTGCCCCGCCCGCTCCCGGAGTGATGTATTTGAACCGGCTGGTCGCGGTTTCGTAACTCAGCACCTGCCCGTCCGTCGGCGCATTGACCGCATCCACCTTCGGCGGCGTCACGGCGTTGCCTGCGATTTTTATTGCGGTTACCGCGCTGCTGGACAGCTTCTCATCATTGACGGAATAGTTTTCTATCTTATCGTAAGTAACCGCCCTATCGGCTATTTCCGCCGTGGCGATTTGCGGAGAAAGCGGCCTTGACGCCGGAGTAAACGACAACTTGGCCGGGGTAACCGCTCCGTCCTTAATCTTGGCCGTTTCGACGGCAGAGGTTGCCAGTTTAGAAACAGTCACCGCGCTGGATGCTATCTTGGACGCGATTACCGAGGCATCGGCTATCTCGTCAGTGGCAACCCCGGGCGTTATGGGCCGTGCGATAGACGGCGGGACAAAGGACAACTTGGCTTGGGTGATTGCGCCGTTGGCGATTTTCTCCGTTGTGACAGCGTTAGTACCGAGTTTTTCTGCCGTAACGGCACCTGACGCAATCTTGGGGCCGGTCACGGCATTGGTAGCCAACTTCTCGGTAGTGACCGCGCCGTCCTGCAACTTAGTGCCGGTTACCTGCAACGGACCGATTTTCGGTGTTGTGACAGCCCCATCTTTTAACTTGGCATCAGTCACTTGTCCATCGCCTATTTTTGACGTGACAACCGCTGCGGTGGCGATTTTTGCCTCAGTCACACTGGCGTCCTTGAGCCGGGAAGTACTCACCTGTAACTCACCTATTTTGTCACGTGTTACTGACGCATTGGCTATCTTGGTTGTGCCCACACTGCCGTCTGCCAACTGATTGGTGCCCACGGCCAGGGGCGCAATCTTGGGAGTGGTAACAGCGCCGGTAGAAATATGTTCCGTTTTGACTTCATTAGGTTGCAAGGACATAAAAATAACCTTTCTTATCGCCCCCTCACCCTGCCCTCTCCCTCGAGGGGAGAGGGTTAGGGAGAGGGTGATTGTTATTGCCTATGGCGCCATTATACCCTTAATCGGTTCGCCGAAGGGGCCGGGGCGGCTCTTCACGTCAAACCACTGCGCCCGGTATTCCAGATTTTGCGGCTCGGTTATCGGCATAAAATGGGTATAGGGGCTGTTGGTATCGTCGGCCAGATAGGTCCAGGGACCGCTTTCCACCCGGTAATAAATTTTAGCGCCTTTAATATTCGTCGGCTTGGCATTGCGCTTCTCATTGGACGGATTGACGCCGAAATGGACCGTTATCTGCCCGTGTTCTGAGGTATCCAGAATAATCAGAGGCGGCGACAAATGAGTCACATACTCCGGATCCGTCGGGGTCGGGTTGGTATCCGGAATGGTGATACGCAAAGCGCCCCGGTCTGCGTCGGTCAACCCCGGATTCTTCTGGAGCATCCCGACCACGGGTCTGACCGCCTCTTTAGCCAAAGCGCGCGATTCATCCTTGGTTTGTGCCGCGGAAATGGCCGCATCCTGGGCGTTCTGATGCGCCACATAAGTAACCAGCCAGTCATCATAAGCATCGGTCACCGCGGTAATCAAGGCCGGGGTAACCCCGAGCGGTGTCGCAATCGCGCTAATCTTATCGCTGAAATTACGAAGCCACTCATCAAACTCCGCGTCCATTTGCGGGATATAATGTCTTCTGTCTGCCATATTATACCTCCTCTTAGAGCCTGTTAGGATGGCGCTTCTGGCGCCAACCGTTACAGGGTCTTAGATCCCGACGAATGTCGGGATTTTCCTTAAGTTATTACAGTTAAAGCGGTTATATAAAATAGTAACCGCCTGCGTTGAATCAATCCACGCCTGCATTGAACCAATCAATGACCTCATTGAACCAATCAATGACCTCATTAACCCAATCAATGACCTCATTAACCCAGTCAATGACCTCATTAACCTATACCAAATCACCTCCTTTCCCGTTCACTAACCTCGACCCCCCAAGATTGCTTTTTCACACTTAAAGCAATAGTTCCTGTTTAGTAGTTTATGATGTCCACACTTTGGGCAGGTGCTTGAGGCATCTGCCCCTGCCCAAAGCAAGCGGGAATTAACTTGTTTCAGCAGGTCAGCAAAATCAAGCGGTTTAGTGATAAAATCCGCGCCGAGTTTGAATATCTCGTCCCTATCCTGACCGTCAGCCGAACCGCTCATAACGATAATGGGCAACGCCGGGTATAATATTTTTACCTGTCGGACGAGTTCCAGACCGGATATTTCAGGCATCTGCATATCTGTAAGTAAAAGGTGAACCCCGTTAGAAGTAGAGATTGCTTCGTCGCTTCGCTCCTCGCAATGACATCCTTTGCTTGTCATTGCGAGCCCTGAACCGTTATGGTTCAGGGCGTGGCAATCTCGTACCGCGGAATTGCTTTGAAGATAGTCCAGCGCTTTTTTGCCGCTGGTAAAATAAATCACCCCGTAATTATGCTTGCCTAAAAACCGCGTCAGCATCTGGCCAATTTGAGGCTCATCATCTACAACCATTATTATGGGTTTTAATTCCATATTCACCCGTTCCGAAAAATATCGTAACAATATATAAAACTATATAAGTATAGGAGGTTGTATATAGGTCTTGTGATTTTGCTTAGTGTCTTAGTGGCCAGCCCGTCCCGAATGACTTCGGGACTGATAGGGGCAAAAGAAAATCGCCATACAGCCCTTATTCTACACGGGTTTGCTGTCGGGGGTGGGGGGGGGGTAGCAGATTACCTAAGGATGAATGACCAATAATTCTACTAATTGTATATTT
>JAZDFB010000096.1:0-2355 GCA_043808305.1 Planctomycetota bacterium
TCGCATTGAGCCGAACCGCTTAAATTGCCGAAATCCGGCAAAGTGGCTTTCATTTCCAATTTACCGGGAGTAGTCATACTGCCGCCGGTTAAAACCGTGGAGCCCTTGGAGGTTTGAACATTTTGTTTCGGTAGCCAGTCATTATCTGCCGGCTTTAGCGAAGGATCAACCGGCTTGGTCCAGTCCCACTTATATTTACCGCCGCAAATACTGCAGTCCTTGGCTCTGGGTATAGCCGTAAAAGTACGGGTCTTGCCTATATATATATCAGACGCCGGACTCTGCGGGCTTACATCAACCCGGGTCGGCACGCAAGCGTCAGTATTTTTCCTGATCTTAAAATGCCAATAATCAGGCGGGAGCGGGGCCAATGGCCAAATATCGCCTCCCACAGTGGCGTGGAAAGTGCCCAACTCTACGTTATACCAGGTATCAGGCACTAAATCATTATTGGGATTAAACATCACGCCTTCTTCATCGCTTTCATCATTCACTATTTCTAAGACCCCGAGCAAAGGAGCGCCAACACATTTTGTAATATCAAATACTCCCCCTGTATTACACTGAATAATTTTAAAATTATTAATATCTAGCAAATCAACGTCAAGCACATTGCGGGTAAAATTCATCATTAAATTAGTGTTCACATACGATTCAAGCGAGCTGTGCACCAGACCGGTTTTTTGACTCATAGCTCCATCCGGCCACGGCGTGGGCGTCTGATAAGATGTATCACCGCAATAATAAAAACTCAACTCAAATGGCGCCGGCTCGCTGGTAATTTCCCACGGATAAGTGCATACGTTCGGCACCGGCTGGCAACTGTTAGCACAATATTTGCCGGCGTTGCCTTCACAACATTTGGTACCCAGGCCCTTGGCTGCGCAAAACTTGTCGTTGGTGCATTCGCCGACGCTAAACATCATTTCATTGCTGGCATTAAGACCAACGTCTCTTAAAATTACCACGCCGGTCTGGGCCGTGTTCGGCACTACTGCGTCGCCCGCCTGCTGGGGATTCCAAAAAGAGAAAGCATTAACTGTTTGATTTTTATAAAATTCAACCGTGCCTTGAGCCTTGCCGAAATTATCACCATAAAAATCTACTTTGGTGCCTACTGGCCCGTTATTCGGCTCTATCTTACAGAGCCCCGGATTCAGCGGAGCCACATTAACAGCAAAGGCGTTAAAAGGCGGACTGTTTTTTCCATTGGCCGTGGTGACTATAACCGGATTATTACCAATGGGCGCTGTCGGCGGCACTTTGACGATGATTCTGTCATTGCGCCAAAAGCTGTCATCGCACTGCGCCGGAAACTTAAAATCCCCGTCTATGCCGCTGAATGTAACATTACCCTTAAAATTGCCAAAATTGGCTCCCATTACAGTCACATATTGGCCGCGAGGCGAATCTTGACCGGGAATCGCCGCATTGGGCGAAATACTATTTATAATCGGGTCTCCACCGCCGACAGTCATCACTGTGAACGGCAAGGGATTACTTAATTCATTAGAACCCAGGTCTTTTACCTGCATGCTTACTACGCCGCCCATCAGATTGGGCACATTGGTCGTGGCATCACCAGCATTTAATATATTGTTGTTATCACCGGTAATACTGCCAAAGAGTATATCATCGCCACCCACGACAAAGTTATTACCGTAAAGATTAACACCGGCGCCAAAAAGGCCTGAAACTGGATCTACTTTACATAAGCCCGGCCGGCTGATGCCGTTCTCTGTAAAATTAACGGCATTGCTATCATCACCGGCCGCCGTAGTCAAACTAACTTGTCCGGTCGCTGTGTTCGCCGGCACCTTCACAATAATATATTTATCAAACCAATAAGCAGCGACGCATTGAGGATGATTTGGGATATCAGCTAATATCTTGGCGCCGCCACCGTCCGTAAAATAAACACTGCCTGCCACCTTGTCAAAACCAGAACCAAAAATAGTAACCAGATTACCAACCGTACCGTTATCCGGCTCAATACTATCTATATGCGGACCGCTCGGCCCTCCCGGCCCGGCCGCACAGACCGCGGCCGCACGGCAAATGTTACTACTGCAACAAGCTGATGGAACACAATCTCCGGGACCGCCGCAGGTAACCGTAAAATAATCAGGATTGCTAGCTATGCCGCCAACCTTAACCCTGACATCACTGGCAATAGCGTCATTCTTTATTCTGACTTGAATTTCTTTATCACCCCAAGATACAAATTCCGGATCCGGCAAAACTGGATCAATAAAAGTTTGTCCGCCGTCTTTATCCATGTAAATACTGTCTCCTGCATTTGGAGCGGCACCAAATCCGGCTCCGCCTATTTTTACCAAAGTGCCAACCTGTCCA
>JAZDFB010000097.1:0-11610 GCA_043808305.1 Planctomycetota bacterium
GTTTATGCGGGTATCCCCATACTATCCCAGGGTAGTATAGGTAATATCCCCCGGCAATATAGATAGTATCCCCGGGTAGTATAGTATATCTCCCCCAGTAGTATAGGTAGTATCTCCGGGTAGTATAGTATACGTCCCCCAGTAGTATAGGTACCTTCCCCCGGTAGTATAGGTAACCTCCCCGGGTAGTATCGGTAGTATCCCCTCGTAGTATAGGTAACTTCCCACGGTAGTATAGGTAGTATCCCTCCGTAGTATAGGTAACCTCCCCCGGTAGTATAGGTAGTATCCCCCCGTAGTATAGGTAGTACCCCCCCTTAGTATAGGTAACCTCCCCCCATAGTATAGGTAGTATCCCGGGGGAGTGTAGGGGATACCCCCCCTGCCCGAAACCGAATTAAATGCCCTTCGGATACTCAGAACAAGCGGAATTTGGTTCAAATCGGTAAAAATCCGATGGTTGCCAAATCAGAATGTTGAGAAATCAACAAAAGGGGGTACTACCCCCTGGCCCCCTCCTGTACTACCTATGGATAGCTTATGTCGTACCGATGGGCGGTCCCTGGCGCCGGAGTGGGTGGCTCATAGTAACGGAGTGGGTAGCTCATAGTAATGGAGTGGGTGGCTCATAGTAATAGAGTGGGTAGCTCATAGTAATGGAGTGGGCAGCCCATAGTATCGGAGTGGGTGGCTCATAATGCCGGAGTGGGTAGCTCATAACGCCGGAATGGGTGGCTCGTAGTAACGGAATGGGTAGCCCATAGTGCCGGAGTGGGTGGCGGCACGGGTAAGAGTGGGGTCGGGTTTTTGGAGTCGCAACGACATGGCGCCCTAATGGCGCCATTAATGGGCTGAAATAGGCTGAGCGAAGCCTCCCGTCAGGGATAAATACTGGATTATTCCTGGTGGGAACTGTTCCTAATCCCCTACCTTGGTATGCTGGGTATCCGGTGTGGTGTAGCTGGGATACATAGTGCGTATAGATGAGTACCCTACCCCGCACAGCTGGATACCCCATCCGCCCTGGGGCAATGTCAGGCAAGGGACAAATTAAATGTGAAATCAGATGGGGAAAGACGAATTTTTAGAAAATGATGCCTTAGAATTGGCTTAATTAGCGGATTACAGCCGGTAGGAAGTGCCCTCAATGCCCATGTTACTTGAGGAGACCCATATTTTTTCTTGACAACTTCATACAAAAGGTATCTAATACGAATTAAGGGAAGAATAAGGGGACACTTTCTACCAGCTGGAAGTGGTTGTTTTGGCTGGTTAGGAGGTATGGTTTTATAAATTTATGGTTATTGAAAAGGTTGCTTTAAGGCTGTGTTAGACTGAAATGAATTCGCCAGAGAAACGAGTAAAATAGCGGTATAAAGACGGTGGAACGTGAACCATCGGATTTAGCACCCGGATTAGGATGTATTAGGCTGATGGGACGAGGGAAATTAAATGAGTAGGATTACGACAATGTTGGTTTTGATTGTCGCCTTTGTGGTTCTTTGCGGATGTACAGACAATACGGGACACACGGATCAGTCCATCGCCCAATACGAAATACTTGAGGACCGCAATCCCATCAATGGTTCATTGCAGGATCGTTACACCGTATACAAGGATCAAAATGGGGAAACCATCAAGCACGGAGTATTCACTAAATGGCACAATAATGGACAGAAAGCGATGGAGGGGCAATTCCAGCATGGTAAGCTGCATGGTAAGCTTGTCACCTGGCATGAGAATGGTCAGAAACAATTTGAAGAAGAATACATCAATGGAGTTCGCCACGGCACATTTCTTTCGTGGGAGGAGAGCGGTCGACCTTTCTCCCAGCAGAAATTCATCAACGGGGAACTCATTCAAGAAAAAGAGTATCGGGATGGCAAGTGGATTGACGTACCAATTCCACGGAATCTCTGCTCGGTCTCAGCATCCCTTACCCTCAATACTAGGGTCAGAAGCACTCTCTATATAGTGCGCTCAGGGTCAGTTGAATATATATGCTCTCACACCATGATGAGAAGTCCGAATATGGTAGGAGGAGATGAGAACGCGCCATGGGAAGCAAAAGTAACCGTGGCGATGACCGAAGAAAACGTTGATGGAAATATCAAATACTTGCTGTGCAGCCAGGGTTGCTCGCGGTCGACCACTTCACACTCGGCTAAAACTTTCAAGCAGTTTGACAGACATTACGTTAAGAATCTCCTTGCCGATAGTATTAATATCCAAAAGGCGATTCCACTGGAAGAAGAATCGATTCTGTACGTTGAGGGGGATAGCCAGTTCGATGCGAGTCCCAAAATGGCAGTAGCAGATTTCGCAAAGCAAAACAAAGGCAATTTTCTGGTTGTCACAATTAAATGGTTAAGTGTGAAATGATTGCGAGGAGTTCGGAGGACGCAATACCGCCGCCCATTCGCTCACCTCGCCCCATCCGGTGACATACACCTTGCCGCCTATCACCTTATTTATCCCTAACGGGAGGCTTCGCTCTGCGGTTTACATTCCGGAACTATCAGATATCCAGCAATAGGTTATTTTGGTCCTGCTTGCGTTTGAGGTCGGAATAGATATGGGTGCCGTCTTCCTTGTTCAGGGCCGCGGCCAGCCGCTCGGCTGAAGTAATAATGACCGCGCCGTCCACAGCGGACAGGTATTTTATGGCCGCTTCTATTTTGGGCTTCATACTGCCGACGCCGAAATGGCCGTCCTTGAGATAACCCCTGAGCTGGGTGAGCGATACTTTATCCAGCGCCTTCTGGTCGGGCTTCCCATAGTTTATATAGACCTTGGGCACGGTGGTCAGGATGATGAATAATGGGGCTTTGATTTCGCTGGCTAGCAGGGCCGATGCCAAATCCTTGTCTATGACCGCTTCGATGCCTTCGTAGTCGTTGTCCTTGTTCTTCCAGATGGGTATGCCGCCGCCGCCTACTGCTACGACGATGTGCCCTTCCTTGACCAGCTCTTTTATCATCTGTTGCTGGATTATCCGGGTGGGCTGGGGCGAGGGCACTATCCGGCGCCAGCCCCGGCCGGAGTCCTCGGACATTACCCATTTCTTTTCGGTCTTGAGCAGTTCGGCTTCTTCCTTTTTGTAGAACGGGCCGATGGGCTTGGTCGGGTTGCTGAATGCCGGGTCTTTGCTGTCCACCACTACCTGGGTTATCATCGTCACGACATAACGCTTGATATCGTGCTTGCGGAGCTGGTTTAAAAGGGCCTGCTGTATTATATAGCCGATACTGCCTTCGGAATCGGCGACGCACACGTCCAGGGGCATCTGGGGCACCAGGTCCTTGGCGGTTTCGTTCTGGATGAGGATGTTGCAGACCTGCGGGCCGTTGCCGTGGGTGATGACTATCTGGTAGTCATCCTTTAAAAGAGGCAAGAAGTACCCGAAGGTCTCGGCGGTGTTGGTCTCGTATTCGTGGATAGTGCCTTTTTCCTTGTCCTTAAGGAAGGCGTTCCCGCCCAATGCCACAACGACTAATTTCTTCATAATTTATTCGCCACAGAGACACAGAGAACACAGAGGAAAATATTTTCTTTTTTCTTATACCAGAATATTTTATCTATACTATTATCTTAAACGTAATCAAGATTATATTGATTTCTAAATGATACCGATTAAAATAAAACTTTAGCCACTGAGACACTGAGTTTCCGCCTGAGGGGGCCCTGCCTTAGGCATGACACAGAGAACCAAGAATTATTTATTACCGGCTCCGTGTCCTCTGTGGCAAAGTGATTTTATGAAGGTTCTGGTTATCGGAAGCGGCGGGCGTGAGCACGCGCTGGCCTGGAAAATCAGCCGGTCCAAGCTGGTCAAGAAGATTTACGCGGCGCCGGGCAATGCCGGCATCAGCAATATTGCCGAATGCGTCAATATCAAGGCGGACGACATTGACAAGCTCTGCGACTTCGCCAAGAAGGAAGGCATCGGCCTGACCGTGGTCGGGCCCGAGGCGCCCCTGATGAACGGCATCGTGGACCGATTTCAGGAAGAAGGGTTGAAGATATTCGGCCCGTCCAAGCTGGCGGCTGAGTTGGAAGGCAGCAAGGTGTTCTGCAAGGACCTGCTCAGGAAGCACGCCATCCCTTCCGCGGCATACAAGGCATTTGACAACCCCAAAGACGCCCGTGAATATATCAGACAGGTGGGCATGCCGCTGGTCATCAAGGCGGACGGCCTGGCCGCGGGCAAGGGCGTGGTGGTCTGCCTGCACCCGGAAATCGCCGAGAAAACGATACACAACATAATGGATGAAAAGGCCTTCGGTCCGGCCGGCGATAAAGTGATTATCGAGGAATGCCTGACCGGCAAAGAGCTGTCGGTCCTGGCCATCAGCGACGGAGAAACCATAGCCGTGCTGGAACCGGCCCAGGATTATAAGCGGGTATTTGACGGCGACAAAGGGCCGAACACGGGCGGGATGGGCTCGTATTCGCCGGTGCCGTTCGTAACCGATAAGATTATGGATAATGTCATCGGGGAAATCCTGGTGCCGACCATCCACGCGATGAAAAGCAAGGACCGGACTTATCAGGGCGTTCTTTACGCCGGCCTGATGCTTACTCCAAAGGGCATCAAGGTGCTGGAATTCAATGTCCGGTTCGGCGACCCGGAAACCCAGCCGCTGATGATGCGGCTTAAAAGCGATATCGTCGAAGTTATGCTGGCCGTGGCTGAAAAACGGCTGGACAAGCTGGAGCCGCTGGAATGGCACAATGACGCGGCGGCCTGCGTGATTATGGCTTCAAAAGGATACCCGGGCAGCTATGAAACCAGCCTGCCCATAACCGGACTGGACAAAGTCAAAACCAATGACACGCTCCAGGTATTCCACGCCGGGACAGCGCTTAAGGATAATCAGGTATTAACCAACGGCGGCAGAGTCCTGTCGGTAACAGCCCTGGGCAAGGACATAACCGCGGCCCGGAAGAAAGCCTATGATAGCATCGGCTTGATTAACTTCGACGGCGCGTTTTACAGGAAAGACATCGGGCTGCCGCATTAATAGCTGCTTGAGGCGGGGTTACAAACCAATCCTTCCAGGATATTTATTGCTGTTCCTTAACGGCGTAGATATATCCATCTCCCGAAGATATGTAGACGGCGTGCTGTTCGCGGTCACCGACCCTGATGGGGAACAGGTCCATCGAATATTTGCCCATAACTTCGCCCTTATCCGAACTGAGGGCATACATTGTCCGGCCATCGATGCCCATAACATAGCAATATTCATGCCCGCGCATAAGGAACTCCTTGCCCTCGGGGAATTTCCATTTTATCTTATAGCTGGGCAGTAAGATATCGTTGCCGTAGGAATCCTTGGACGGGATGTAAACAAGCGCCACAGCATAGAGGCCGTTATTTTCACTGCGGAAATACAGGATCCGTTCGTTGTTTTCCTGATTGTCAATAACCGGGCGGGACATTATCGGAGCTCCCGTTTCTATTTTCCACTCGAGCGCGCCGGAATAACGGTTTATGGCGTATAGAGCATAGTCGGTGCTGCCCACGTAAATCGTATCAAAATCAAGGAGCATTTCCGATTTTATGCTCTTTTCGGTATTATAGGACCAGCGCATAATCTGGGCATCCACATCATAGGCGTAAATAATGCCTTCGTCGGTAACGAAATAAAGCAACGGATGCAGGTAAGCCGGCCGGCCGGTGATAGGGGCATCGGCTTTGAACCAATTGCGTTGGTAGAAGTCGCTGGCATCAAGCTGGTAAACCCAGTAGTGTTCCAGGGAACCCATAAAAACATACGAGGTTGTCGCGGTTGGCGCGGTAGCCGGCACAAAACTGAGAGGTTTCTGCTTGATCAGCCCGCCGTTGGCCCGGTCCAAACAGTAAATAGAGCCGCCGCTGGTGAAATAAACCGAGTCCAGTTGCTTAAGAACCCCATATGATTGCTTGGATGAATCAAGGCTTTTCCGGAACGCCTGAACCTTGGCCTCGTCGCGGTTCTTGCTCTTCATTTCCATATCAAGATCACCGGTCAATTTAACAATCCTATTGCGGATAGCGACTTCCTGCTCGGGCAGGTCCAAGACCAAACCTACCGAGAAATCAATCGGGGCTCTGAGCTGGAACTGCCACTGCCGGGTGCCGTTATTGGCGTTAAGGGCGTAAAGCCGGGGACGGGTGGTCTCGATATAAAGCACCTGCCCGCGCAAACTCATCTCCCTTATCCGCTCTTCGATAACCGCATCCCAGGAAATGGACTTAAGAGGCAAAGTTTCCTGGATTTTCTTTTTATAGAAATCGAGTTTCTGAAGATTCTCGATCGGGATTTCGGCCAGCGCGGGATTACTGTAAGACTGTGACTGGTAGGAACCGCAGGACGGAGCCAGAAAAACCACAATTCCTAAAAGCGCCGCAAATAATATTTTATGATTTATCATAGTTTATACGTAGTCGGACAGGTTTATGTTATGTTTCTTTTCGTATTCCTGGAGTTTTTCTATCCTATTGATGTCGCTCTTTATACGGTTAATCAGCTTAAATATATAAGGACGCCCTTTAAGCCGGTCATTGAGGTCTTTAAGCATCCTTTCCCATTGTCCGCCGTATAGTTCGTTCCTAAGGGTAATCAGCATCTTTTCCTCAGAGACCAATTTCTCTACGTACTTCTGATGCTTATCGTTCATACAACACCACATTATAAAATTAGCATAATAATGTCAACTAAAATAAGATTTCGTAATTTACGGTCAAGAACTTGAATATATCGGCAAAAAAGCGCCAAGAATACACCCAAAAACCACGGATTTTAACCATTTTAGTAAAGAACCGGAATGGGCTGTGCCGGGAATAGCCACGGTCACCCCCACCGCCGATGCCGGATAAAGAATAAGGGGCGTTACGACTGAGCCATAACGCCCCTTTTTGGCAAACATCAAATATTATCTGGTTGCGGCAAAAGTCCCGAATCCACTGGGCACTCCGGTGGCCAGGGTGATTGGAGACCCACCACTAACCGGGATTACCTTGAGTGTCCCGGTCTGCGTATTATTGTCGTAATTATCCAAGTATAAAATCTTGGTTGAATCTGGCGTAATCCCCCACGACATGGTTCCTATCCCGGAAACCAGAGAAGTTATTGTACCGCCGTTAATCGGTATCACCTTAAGGTCTGCCAAGCCTGTGGTTAAGTTAAAGTTGGTCTGATAAACAACTTTATTTCCGGCTGGCGTGATTCTTGCGGAATGGAACGGGATTCCGCTGTCCAGGGTTGCCGTTAAAGGCGTGCTGCCTAAAGACGCGCTGACCAGCGTGCTGGTGAAGCCGTTAAAATCGTGAGGATATATCGCCCAGCCGGAATCAGCCGAAACCTGGAAATACATCTGGTTTATATTGGAATCTATATTGGTGGCAGTGCCTCCGCCAATCGGTATGATTTTAAGGTCATAATTGGTCTCCATAAAAATAACTTTGGCGGAATTCGGGGTAACATACGGCAAAATCGAAGTCGAGCTCAACGTTACCGGACTGCCGCCCAGGATAGGAATCACCTTTACCGCGCCGGAGCTTTCTCCGTAAACAACTTTGGTAGAATCGGGCGTAACATCAAAAGACCCATTGGTGCTGCTGACTAATGTAGCGGTAACAGGTGTTACACCGCTAATATCTGCAACTTGCAAGCGACCTGTTCCCGAACTGTAATTATCAACATAAACCACCCGGGTTGAATCCAGCGTCACTTCCCAACCATTAACATTAGACGCCAACGTCTCCGTAAAGGCACCGCTTACCGGCACCATATTCAGTGAAGAATCAGCGTTAGAATAAATCAACTTGCTGGAATCATCCGTGACATCCCAATTATAGCCAAAGCTTGACTCAACCGTCAGCGTTAGGGGATTGGTGCCGTCAATATTTACAACGTTATAACCATACAAACCTGTGCCGGCCGAGTGCACGTAGACTACCTTATTGTCATCTTTTGTGATACTCCATTGGCCGCAGAGTATGCTAGCAGCCAGGGTTGTCGGCGTGCCGCTACCGTCTGCGGGTCGGGAGAAAAGGGAGGCTGTCATGGTGGAAGTAACATAATTTGATTCATAGACCACCAAGCCGCGACCAATTGACGATATCGGAGCGCTGCTGCCGCTGTCATTATTGCTGCTGCCGCTGTCGCATAGCCCGCCGTAACCCAAAGCCAAAATACCCATCAGCAAAACCATTAAACTCAGGGTTGCCATTCTTGCTTTCATCATACAAATCCTCCTTTTTTATTTATTATTACATAATCGGATATTTAAGAATAAAACTAAAATTGCCAATTAATAATTGTAAAAATCTGATTTCAGGGCATAATGGTAGCCCGAACCTTTGTTAAGGAACCTTATCAATTTGTTAAAGCAAGCGATATCTTACTGAATATCGCTGGCCTGGATGGTTTTCTTGCCGGCGTCTTTGGCTTTCTGGACGGCGGCCTTGGCCTTTTCTTCGACTATCTTGCTCAAGGCTTCAATCGCATCCCCGCCGGTGCGCATGCCCTGTTCTTTTATCATTTTCTTAATCTTGCTTGCTATTACGAATACCTCTGACATATATGCTCCTTTCGTTTATGAATTTATTTAGACACTATTATTCCATATTTTGACAACCAGTCAAGAAAATCACTTAAATATGCCGGAGATGGCCGAGTCTACCATATAAACTAAGGCAAGGAGTACCACCGCGCCGCCTGCCCCGATGTAAAACATCAAGCCGATATCAGGCCGGACATCCACAAAATTCACCACAAAACCGATGCTTTTCGCCTGGATTTTCTGCCACAGGTAGATACCGGCCAGTATCATCCAAGACCCGGACATAAGACAGAGCACACCAAAGATGAATTTTTTCCGGGTCATAAGTATCAGGGTGACAAAAACCAGCAGTGCCGAAACAATGAAAACTCCAAGCAGGATTTGATCCTGCGGGGCATAAACAGTCTGTCCGATAATAACGGCCTTGCCCTTAGCCCATGGCGTCAAAAAAGATAATGTAAACAACGCAATGATAATTAATATCAGCGCTGTATAAATAAAAAACCGCATAATAAATTAGAGGTACTGCATCTGGTACAGTTTATGATAAATCCCTTTTTGGGCCATGAGTTCCTGATGGCTGCCGACTTCCCTGATTTCGCCTTTATGCATAACAATAATCCGGTCTACGTTCTGTATCGTAGAAAGACGATGAGCGATGATAATAGAAGTCATGCTTTTGATAAGTTTCTTTATGGCTTCCTGAATGTAATACTCGGTCTCAACATCCACGGCCGAGGTGGCTTCGTCGAGGATAAGTATTTTCGGGTCAAAGACCATAGCCCGGGCAAATGATAACAGCTGGCGCTGGCCGGTCGAGAGTGTTGCCCCGCGTTCCTCAACCCGGGTCAAGTATTTATTGGGCAACTTCTCTATGAAAGTATCGGCGTTGACATAATGAGCGATTTCCCTGACTTTTTCCAGCGATATGGAAGTATCATTAAGCCGGATATTCTCCAGAATATTACCGGAGAAAAGAAATACGTCCTGGAGAACGATTCCAAGCTGCCGGCGCAGGTCGGACTGGCGGACACTTTTAATATCAATGCCGTCAATCAAAATACGCCCCTTTTTAATATCATAAAACCTATTGAGAAGATTTATAACGGTGGTTTTGCCGCCGCCCGAGACGCCTACTAAAGCAACGCTTTCGCCGGACTTAATATTAAAAGATATTCCTTTGAGCACATCAGTCTCGTTATTGTATGAAAACCAAACATCGTCAAAAGTAACTTCACCCCGCGAAGTTACTATCGGCTTTGGCAGGACCGGGTCTTTTATATCTTCTTCGGTATCAAGTATTCTAAATATCCGTTCGGCTGAAGCCATCGCGCCCTGGAAGATGTTGTATTTATCTGTCAGGTCCTGAATCGGGCTGAAGAAGTGTATCGAATAATCGATAAAAGCAATCAGAATTCCAAGCTGGATAGCTCCGCGTATTACTGTTCCACCACCGTAATAGAAGACTAAACCTATCGCAATTCCGCTAAGCGCCGATATCGAAGGCAGAAAAATGGAAAAATATACTATGGCTTTGTAATTAGCGTCATAGTGCTCCTGGTTTAAGGATTTGAATTTATTTATTATCCGTTCTTCCTGATTGAATATCTGAATAATCCTGATGCCGGAAACGCTTTCCGCAATATAAGCGTTGAGGCGGGCCAGCCGCTGGCGTATCAAACGATAGCTGGTTCTCAAGCGTGGCTTAAAAACAAGCATTATTATAACAGCCAGGGGAAAACTTGATATCAGGACCATTGCCAGGAATGGGTTGAGCATAAACATGACCACAACCAACCCACCCAGAAGGAAGATATCGTTCACTACTGAAACAATACCCATTGAAAGCAAGTCGCTTAACGCGACTATATCGCTGGTAACCCGGGTGACCAGCCGGCCTACCGGGTTCTTATCAAAGAAATTAAGCGACATCTTTTGGAGATGGGTAAATACCTCCATGCGCAGGTCCAACATTATTCTTTGCCCAAGCGAGGTAAGCAAATAGCTATTTATGTAGTTGAACGACAGCTGAAGGACCTGAAGATCCAGGTATGCCAGCATTATCATTATTAAAAACGGCTTATCGGAACAAGCTATACCTTTATCAAAAGCAGCAGCAATCATAAGCGGACCAACGATAAATAGTCCGGTCAATATAAAGGATAAAGACATGGCCAGAAAAACGCGCCATTTGTACGGAAATGCGTAACGCAAAAGCCGTTTCATCAGACGTGAGTCGTACGCCTTGCCTAATATTTCATCTTCTTGCTGATAATCTAACATATCTATTCAGTATCTAATGCTTCTTTAAGTTTTTGATACTCATAAAACCGCACATAATGCCCGTTTCGCGCCATTAATTCCTGATGAGTCCCTTTTTCGACTACTCGGCCATCTTCCATGAATAGTATAAAGTCGGATAGCTTTGTGGCTGCTAATCTATGAGAAATTATTATAGTCGTCCGATTCTTGAGAACGCTCTTGAGCTGGTTCAATATGGACTGCTCAGTCTCAAAATCGACGCTGGAGAAACAATCATCAAGAATAAGTATGCTTGGGTTTTTAATAATCGCCCGGGCAAGGGTAAGGCGTTGTTTCTGTCCGCCCGAAAGGTTTACCCCGCGCTCACCCAGAAGCGAGTTCTCTTTTTCCGGCAGATTATCAATCACTTGTTTCATCTGGACCAGATCAAGGATTGACTTGAAATCCACAGTTTTTTCTTCTTTCCCAAAAAGAATATTTTCTTTTATGGTATCGGCAAAAAGAAATGTATCCTGCGGCACATATCCAATAGACTGCCGCAGACTGTCCAGTGCACAGTTCCTGATATTAGTCCTGTCAATATAGATATCACCGTATGTCGTATCATAAAATCTCAGCAAAAGATTTACTAGGGTTGTTTTTCCCGAACCTATCGGTCCCATTATAAGGGTCGTCTTGCCGGCAGGAATATCCAGATTGATTCCTGAAAGAACAGGG
Source organism: Planctomycetota bacterium (assembly GCA_043808305.1). GTDB lineage: Bacteria > Planctomycetota > MHYJ01 > JACQXL01 > JACQXL01 > JBBAAP01. The sequence goes on from JAZDFB010000097.1 coordinate 11,533, forward strand.
GTTTTAGCCCTGTCCGACTCCTTGCCGGAGTATTTATCCTGGGGATGCGGGTATGAAAAAGTGACGTCGCGGAATTCT
>JAZDFB010000098.1:0-32318 GCA_043808305.1 Planctomycetota bacterium
TCCTGAACTAAATTTAATTAATAGTTTTAGTTTAGGAACTAAATAATTTATCCTAACAAAAGTCAAGATATTTGAGGCAAATATTGTATCTTATATTACTTATGCGCAAATCATATCACAGTTCTATTACCGGCATGATTTCAATTTGGTGCGCAAAAAATATGTGATACCGAATTTCCTTGCAATATCCTGGTTTTTTGATAATATTAAAAAAGATAATTAAATAAAGGATGCGAATGAGCAACATAGATTTGAACGACCTGAAGTTAAACCTGCCGGAGCACAAACCCGTGGTAAAGGGACAAACTCTTCCAATATGGCGGTGGTTAAGCGTCGTTATCATATTAGCCATTGTTATTTTTGGCGGATTGCTGTTCTACCGCCGCTATGCGCAGAAACCGATAACCATCGTGGAAACAATGACCGTCGCGGAAAACAAATCGCAGGGCGGTTCCATCGCTTTCTCCGCGGGCGGTTGGGTGGAATCCGTATTCCCCTGGCCCGTAACCGTAAGTGCCCTGATAGGCGGACGCATCGAAGAGCTATTGGTCCACGAAGGGGTTAGCGTCAAGAAAGGACAGGTTATCGCGACTCTCTACAAAAAAGATTTGGAATATGAGTTGAAAAAGGCCGAAGCCGAATTAGCCATAAAGCAGGCCAATCTTGACAGGTTTGAAGCGGGTTATCGGGCTGAAGAAATAGCCCAGGCAAAATCCGAATACGAACGAAGCCTGGCTCTGGAAGAAGTGAAAAAGCAGGTGTTCGAAAGAAGCAAACCCCTGTTTGAAAGCGGAGCCATTTCCAAAGAGCAATTGGAAAATGACGAGTCCGAATATAAAATCGCCAAAGCCAACAGGGAGATTGCCGAACAGAATTATAACTTGTTAAAATCAGGTTACCGCCAGCAGGATATCGAGCTGGCCCGGTCTGAGGTTGAACAGGCCAAATCATTAAAAAACCTTGCCGAATCACAACTGGCTTATACGGATATCAAATCGCCGGAGGACGGCAAGATACTCGAGGTGTTTGTTACTCAGGGCTCTTTTGTGATGCCGGAGAAACCCGGTATCGCCAGCATCTATGACCCAACCCAGATTCAAGTCCGTGTCGATGTCCGGCAGTCCGACCTTGCCAAGGTAACCCTGGGGCAGAATGTAAAAATAATCACGGACGCACAAAAGGATAAACCCTACGAAGGTACGGTTATCAGGATTGACCCTCAGGCTAATTTTGCCAAGGATACCATACAGGTAAAGGTCCAGGTGAAAAACCCGGACGATTTCCTGCATCCGGAAATGACCGCCACGGTTAATTTCGAAATTGCCGGCAACGAGGAATCATCTGCGGCCGGAACGCAAAAAACGCCCCGGTTGTTTGTCCCCCGCAACGCCGTCATTTCGGAGGGGAATAAACAATACGTATTTGTGGCGCGCAACTCAAGGGCTTACAAAATACCCATAGTCACCGGCGGGTTAGTGATGGATAAAATAGAAGCCGTCTCCGGGCTGGCCGGCGGTGAAAGAGTAATCATCAATAATATCGAGAAACTCAGCGACGGCGAAGAAGTAGCAATCAAGAAATAGAGGTATTTAATATGCCCGAACCGATTATCGAATTAAGAAATCTTACCAAGACATACTGGCGCAATAAAGTGGAGATAACGCCGCTGGCCGGCATTAACCTGACTGTCAAGGAGGAGGAATTCCTGGCATTGATGGGGCCTTCGGGTTCGGGTAAAACCACGCTGCTTAACCTGGTGGCCGGCATAGACTCGCCGACTTCCGGTTCAGTCCGCGTTAACGGAGTTAACCTGGAAGAGCTGGGCGACAAGGAGCTTTCGCGCTGGCGCAATAAAAATGTCGGGTATATCTTCCAACTGTACAACCTGATGCCGGTATTGACCGCCTACGAGAATGTGGAGCTCCCCTTGCTTCTTCTGCCTCTGTCCAAGGCCCAACGGGCCAAACAGGTAACCACCGTGCTAAAAGCTGTCGGCATAGACGACCGGGCCGAGCATTATCCCAACCAGCTCAGCGGCGGCCAGGAACAGCGCGTGGCCATTGCCCGGGCGATAGTCACCGACCCTTCTATCATCGTTGCCGATGAACCGACCGGCGACCTGGATGCCCAGTCGGAACAGGAAATATTGGCTCTATTGAAGAAGCTGAACCAGGAGCTCCACAAAACAATCATTATGGTCACGCACGACCATAAGGCCGCCAGGACAGCCGGGCGGATAATGCATCTTGATAAGGGCGTGTTAAGCGATAACCCGCTGTAATAACGGTACTTTTCCCGCACCACACTAAATCGTGGTAGGTGCGGGATAACTCGCTGTAATTCTCCCGCTTTGCGGGTTCAAACTGCGAGTAAAGAATGTGAATAATTATGTTTAAGCTGTTTCCTCTTATTTTCAAGACGATGAAGATGAACCGGGTGCGCACCTTGCTGACCATCGGCGGCGTCGGGGTGGCGATTTTTATCTTCTGCTTCTTCCAGTCCATCCAGAGCAATATGGACTCCCTGCTTGCCGGCGCCGGCGCCTATAACAATCTTGTCGTCTCCGAAAAGAACAAGTGGTGACCGCCCAGCAGTGAACTGCCCGATAATTACGGAGAGAAAATCGGGCGGCTTCCTCAGGTTGAGGAAGTTATGGCGATAAAAATAGGCGTTGCCGGAGGCTGCAAGATGGACCCGGAAATGGTTATCGTCCACGGCATTGACAAGGAGAAATTCCTGCATTTCAGGAAATACAACATCGAGCCGGACGCGCTCCGGAGGTTCAGGGAGGATAAAACATCCGTGCTGGCAGGAATGAGCATCGCCCGCCGGAAAGGCTGGCTGGCCGGACAGCAGATTAACCCGTTACAAGAAGAAAAGTCTGATAAAACATTTTATCTCGCCGGCATATTTTTCACGGGCAATGAAGAACAGGATAATTATGTCCTGGCCGACTTTAAATATATCCAGGATATCTATGACAAACGGGGCTGGTGCAACCTGATTTACGTCAAGGTCAAAGAAGGCGTCGATCCGCAGGCGCTGGCTACGCAGATAGATAACGAGCCGTTCCCGGTCAGGACCAGAACCCAGCCGGAAAAGGCGTTTCTCAGCTCAATGCTGGATGAATTAGGCGGCGTGGTCGGTTTCAGCAAATTAGTTATATTAATCACCCTGCTGGTGATGCTTATCGGCATAGCCAATACTATTTCCATGTCCATCAGGGACCGGACCCGCCAAATCGGAGTCCTCCGGACCCTCGGTTACACCAGGCCCAGGATACTTTCGTTGATTCTGCTGGAGTCGGTTATTATGTCTATTATCGGGGGGGCATTGGGCTGTTTGGCGGTATTCGCTATATTCAGGCTGTTCGGCGTCAGCATCCAGATACTGACATACCGGTTCTCGATAAGCCTTGATGCATCGGTAGTCATTATGAGTATGGGCATTGCGGTATTGGTGGGAATAATCGGAAGCCTGGCGCCGGCCTACCGCGCCTCAAGGCTTAATATAGTCAATTCATTGAGGAATTTCGCCTGATACTATGGGTTTGCCGTTAAAATATAACATCCGGAATCTTATGCGCCGTAAGGTGCGGACATTGCTTACCATAACAGGTATCGCGCTGGTCGTATTGGTATCGATATTTATGCTTTCATTCTCGCGCGGTATGTTCTTGACCATAAAAAGCTCCGGCTCGCCGGACAACGTCATTGTCCTGAGCCGTAAAGGCCAGGAGCTGGGGCTTTCATCGCTCGCCTCGGCCGATTACAACCTCCTAAGGAATATCCCCGAGATTAAAAAGAACGCCCAGGGCCAGCCGCTGATTTCTCCCGAAATCTACTACGCCTGCACTATGGATATAGAAAATGCCAAATACCAGGGCCGGCACGGCGTGGTGCGCGGCGTGGAACCTATGGCTTTTGAGGTAAACGACAAGGTGGCCATAACCGAAGGAACAGCTCCGGACAAAGGGTTCCAGGTTACCGCCGGCCGGCTGGCCTATGTCAAACTCGGCGTGCCCGAGGAAACTATCGCCGTCGGCAAGCCAATATCCTTCGGCGGAAGGGAATGGACTATCGCCGGTAAATTCTCCGCCCAGGGCACCGTTATGGAAAGCGAAATATGGGCGGATATCGGCGACCTGATGACCGTCCTCAACAGGCAGACTTACAACTCAGCCGTTATCAAACTCAATAATATCATAGATATCAACCAGGTTGTTGCCAATCTCAGCGCCGGAAACGCTATCCAGATTAAGGCAAAAAGCGAGCAGGATTATTACCAAGAATATGCCAGCGGGTTTGAGCGCATCGTTTACCTGACAATAATCCTGTCCATAATCGCCCTGATCGGCGGGTTGATGAACGGAATGAATACGATGTACACCGCCATCCTGGGCAGAATCCGCGAGATTGCCACCCTTAAGGTCCTGGGCTTCGGCAAGACCAGCATAATCTTATCATTCGTTATGGAATCGCTTATCATCGCGTTAATCGGCGCTTTGATAGGCGGTTTGATAGGACTCAGCATGGACGGCATCCCGGTTCGGTTCGGGATGTTTGCCTTTGCCTTCCGGGTTGATGCCGCGGTCCTTATAGCCGGATTAGCCATAGCCGTAATTATCGGCGTGTTCGGCGCGCTCCTGCCTTCCCTCAAGGCCACAGGCATCAGGATTCCCGACGCTTTGCGCTATGAATAAAAACATATTTGCCGTATCAATCGTCTTGATATCCATCTGCGCCGGCTGCGGCAGTTCCCCCAAAGACACGCCGTACGACTTCAGCAAACCTCAGCCATACGCCCGGCCGTCTTCAACAACCCAGGAAAAACCGGCCAGCATAAACGGCCCGGTCAGCTTGCCGGACATAATCAAATATCTGGTAGCCGTCAATCCCGAACTTAAATCTCTTGAAGATAAGGTCAAGGCGGCTGACGGCGCCATTGCCCAGGCCGACCTATTGCCTAACCCCATGCTCCACGCCGGCTACAACGAAAATCAGAAATCTGTGGAAATCGGCCAGACCATAGAAACAGGCGGCAAGAAATCAGCCCGGGTCAATACGGCTCAGCAGAAAAAGGAGCAGGCCGGGCTCAACTATCAACAGCGCAAAGCCGAGCTTATCCTGGAAAGCAAACAGGTATTCAACGGCGTCCTGCTGGCGCAGGCGGAGTTAACCTTCGCGCGGGAACAGCTGGATATAGAAACCAAGATGCTCGGCATCGTGCAGGCCGCTTATGCCGGAGGCAGATTACCCCAGCCGGAGCTCCTCAACGCGGAAATAAGCCTGGCCCGCGCCAACCTCAGCCTCAATGAAAAGAGCGAAGCATTAAAGAACGAACTGCAGAGCTTGAGGAAACTGCTCAGCGCGGACAACGATACCTCTATTGAATGTAAGGGGAATTTGGAGCCGGCGTTCTGCGACGCCACTCCGCAGGAGCTCAAGGCCAATATGCTCAATAACAATCCCCAAATCAAGCTGGGTCAGGTCTCCGTCAATATAAACAACGCGCAACTGGCCGAGGACCTGGCCGGCCGGATATCGGATATCAAACTCGGGGTCGGTTATATGCAACAGGGGGCAAACAACGACAGAATGTTAGGCCTGAGCGTAGAGCTCCCACTGCCGCTGTTCAACCGAAACCAGGGCAAGATTGCCCAGACCAAAAGCGACATTTCCTCGTCTAAGGAACAATTAAAATCGGTAGAAGACACCCTCACCGCGACGCTGGCTCGGGTCATAAATAACTACCAACTGGCCAAGGACAACGTGCTGATATACCAAGAAAAGATACTGCCCAACGAACAGAAGAACTATGATATTACGGAAGAATCATATAAATCCGGCCGGGTTTCATACCAGAAAGCGCTGACCGCCCGGGCCAGGCTGATAGAGATTACCTTGGTTAACCTAAGGCTGGTAAAACTCCTCAACGACACCACCGCCGAGCTTGAATACCTATCCGGAAAAGCAGAATAACTCACTCAAACAACCACTAACCACTGAGAACTCTGAAAACACTAAAACTTTGTCTTAGTGCCCCTACATACTGGATAATAATCCTTGACCTTCCCCCGCTCTTATTGTAGTTATCCATTATGAGGCAGATAATAATCATATCATTAATCGCCCTAATCGTATTCGGCATCATCCCGGCCTGTTCCAGCACCCAAACCCCGGAAGAAACTTTAGCCGAATACCGTAAATTTCTTGCCACACAGAAACCACAACCAAACCCCAAAGAAGCCAAGGTGTATTTTGATAAAGGGGTAGAAAAATATAGAAAAGGCGATTTGGACGGCGCTATTACTGATTATACCAGGGCAATAGAAATAGACCCGAAATTTGCCGAGGCATATTATGGTCGTGGTCTGGCTAATGGTAATTTAGGCAATTATAAAGATACCATAGAGGATTGTACCAAGGCGATAGAACTGAATCCGAAATATGCCGAGGCATACGGCGACCGCGGCAGTGCCTATGCAAATAATAATGATTTTGACCAAGCCATCGCTAATTTTAATAAGGCGATAGAACTAAACCCAAAGTATGCTACTGCTTACTACAACCGCGGCCTTGTCTACCAGAACATTGACCGGGCTATTACTTTTTTGACCAAGCTCGGTAGTGCCTATGATGATAAAGGCGACCTTGACCAAGCTATCGCCGATTATACCAAGGCAATAGAACTGAACCCAAACTATGCCAATGCCTACCACAACCGTGGCATTGCCTATGCCAGCAAGGAAGATTATCAAAAAGCAATAACGGATGGAGAGATGTGGCTAACATTAACACCCGATGATATAGATGCCCCAACAATGCGCGGGCTTATAGATGACTGGGAAACCAAGCTCGCCGAGCAGGAAAAGCAGGGCAGCGCCAAGTAGCCGCCCCCGATTTGCCTCCTGTCACCCGTCTCTTAAGAGTCTCGTTCAGTCCCTGTTATCGAGGTCTCTGTGACTAATATTAGTGTCTATTCGTGTTCATTCGTGGTTAGTGGCAGTTCGAACCTGTGAGTTATACTCCAGCAGTTTGAACGTTAGTGAATTAGAGCTACCGCCTCCCTGTGGGACTATTCCGTCGGGGATGTCCCCGGAATTACATCCTTTGCCCCCGAATCCTTGGTTTTCTGGAACCAGGCAAGGTAGACAATCTCCAAAATACCGCAGGTATTCAGAATCAACAGCACGACATACCAGGCCAACTGGTTATTCCTGCCGCATTTCCACAAAGCAATCCCCTTCCAGATGGAAGCCCAGACAATCAGCGCGGCCAGTAATATTATCAGGGTCATTCCCAAAGCCATTATCTCCGCCATTGTATGCTCCTTTCTTATGCTTTAACCGAACTATTATATCAAAAGGATAAATCTAACAGTTACTATAGAGAAAAACCTGCTTCTGTCAAGAGTAACCGAATCCCGGAAGAAAAGAAGTAAATAAATAAGGGCGCTGAAAATCAGCGCCCCGACTTGTCTCTTAAGAGTCTCGTCCAGTCCCTGTTAGTGGCAGTAGGAGTATACGACGTACTGCCATGTTATCCCGATGAGAGTAGCGACATCAGGGTTATAAAGGTCTCTGTGTCCTCTGCGTCTCTGTGGCTATTCTATGTATCCGCGGAGCCAGATGTTTAGTGCCACTTCGAACGCAGTGAGTTAGAGGCACTTATCCCCGCAACGAAGTGGAGCGGGATTATTATTCTACATATCCCCTAATCCAGATATTGGTAGAACAGAACTGTCCGCCCTTATTAATAATCACTCTGATTTGCCTCGCCAAATCAGTAGCCACTATACATTCCTTATAAACATTGTTGTTTAGATTAGGAATATTCTGCCATATAAAGTGCACCATACTCTGGCCCCAATCCGTACCGGCACGGCGGCCGTAGACCGTCAGTATCTGCTCCAACCCTAACGGCACGGACATAGCGTTGAACTGGATTTCCAGTATCACCGCCTTGACAACCGGCGGAATGAACCCCGGCAGGTCCACTATCTGGTCCACGTTATTGGCCGACTGATCCGTAAGGACCATCGTCTGGGACTGGAGCAGGGTCAGCATATCTCCACCGCTGGCGCCTATCCACTGGAAATTGGAGCCGGACTCGTTGTAGGCAAGAATGGCCCCGTTGCTGGGCGCATTAGCCGAAGCCAGCTTGGACGGCTTGACGCAGGAGTCCTGTATCTTACCGCTGGTCACCGCCAGGTCCGCAATCTTCGTCTCCGAAACGGCCTGGTCGGTAATCTCGTCACCGGTTATTCCCGGCGTAATCGGCCTGGTAATCCCTCCACCACCCGACATCGGTTTCCACTCAAACTTAGACTGTGCCTGATTATAAGTTGGTACCTCGCCGTCCGCGGGCGTGTCTATGGCGTATAACTTGCTTGGGGTAATTGCACTGTCAATTATCTTGGCATTAGTCACCGCACCGGTGCCTATCTTTGAAGCAATCACCGCGCCATCCTTGAGTTTCAGTGATGACACCGCGCCTTCTTTGATTTTATCCTCGGTTACTTCCCGGTTGCCGATTTTAGGCTCGGTCACCGCGCCATCGGCCAGTTTGGTTGTGGTAACTGCGCCGTCCTGCAACGGTATGATAGAAACATTAGAACCAAGTTTAGCCAGAGTTACCGCGCCATCCGCGATGTCATCGGTCCCGACCTGGCCTGAGCCGATATCAACGCTCTTGATGGTTTCGTCCTTAATCTTTTCCGATGTTACGGCTCCGTCCGCGATTTTCTCCTCGGTAACGGCCTCGGACGCTATTTCTGGTTCGGTCACTTCGCCGTCAAAATATCTTCTACGATATGTCATATTCGTACCCATCCTTTCTTTATTCCCTTTATATTCTTTGTGGTTACAAGGGAGTTCCGGGTGTGTTGTACACCACACCCTTCTTCCCCGACTATTGTTACGGTATAGTCACACCGACCTGTATATGCAGGAATAGGATGTTGCCATCCATTTCCCATACACAGTAGCAGGTATCTGGCGCCGGCACGGCGACGAAAGCGTCGCACTTAGCCGTGTCACGGAGCCCGTTAAGGACCGCCGTGTTCAGCAAGTTCTGCCTGGCGATGGTGGTAGCTCCAAATTCCGAGTTGATGACCATCATCCCGCCCTGAACCAGCCTCTGCTGTATGGCCGTCTTCATCGTGGATGCTTCGCCGTCGCGGGCAACATTGTAAGGCGTGCCGGAAGCCGCGTCGCTTGGACGCATCCAGCCCTGAGCCTTCATATCGCCGACCAGGAAGAAAGCCGCTATCGGAGCCACGCTCCGTCCGCGAATCTTATCGCCGGTCAACCGCAATGTTTTAGCACCAATCTGAAGAGCCCAGCGGTTTTTAGCCCTGTCAATCTTCGCCTTAAAATCCTTGGCCACGATTCCGTCTTTGGTCGCAAAAGCGTCATTGATTTTATCGTTCCAGATGTTAAAGGCGCCGGTGACATTGGTCTTATGGGTGTCCTGGATTTCCTCAACCGAGCGGCCGCCCTTGGTAATGTAGGCCGGGTTCAGCACCTGACGAAAGTCCTGCGCCGCCCTGCCTGCCATCTCATTGATGAACGTACCGTCATCAGGTATCTTGGCCTGCCTGCGGTCATTCATCGTCTCAGCCGCGTTCTTGAGTCCGTTAGCCCAGCGTTCCACCATATCCGCCGCCACTTCCCAGTGTTCGGGCACATACAGTTTGAGTTCAAACTTCTTTACGAATGCCATATATTTTTCACCCCCTTTCTTAGTGGCTGTTAGTCAGCCCGGCCTGCCAGGGGCGGGATGGCGTTACAGCCAGTTAGATCCCGACAAGCGCAGCTTCGTCGGGATATGTTAAATTCACTACTACGCATAAACGGTAAGCCCTTGTGCGCTGCAAGAACTACCGGTCTGACTTTCTTAGTCGCTGTTAGACCACAGGGAGTTACAGCGACTTAGTCCCGACTATTTCGTCGGGATTATTTCCTCTTTCCCTTCTTTTCCAAATAATCCAAAACGACTTCGACAATCACCTCGATTAGCCTTCTCCAAAATCCAGACATCATTTTAAACATTGCTTGTCACCCCCAATCTTTTGTAAGAACTGATAAATCTCATCTATTGGCACTATCCCGACCATGGTTGTAATAAGTTGTCCGTTATGCACATTGACCCAGACGGCTATCCCGATTACTTCAAGGGTCTTGGCGTCGTAGACAGGGCCTCCGGAGTTGCCGGGCAGAATAGGTGCAGATATCCCCCAGTAAGAATCCTCAATAACCGAAATGATACCTGATGACGGACGCACTTTAAGACCCAGAGAGCATCCGACAGCATAGACCGGATGAAAGAGATACGGCGTGTAATCTTTAGGAGCCAGTATCGCCGAATAAGACAGTTTCTTTGATGGCTTCAGAAGGGCCAGGTCTTTGACTGTATCCGTGATCAGGACAGTTGCTTCTATCGCTATGCTCTCAGGGTAAAAGGTTTCTATTGTAACAGTAGACTCATTGTCTACCACGTGCGCCGCAGTCAGAATATAATCGCCAATCACAACGCCGGAGCCTGTTCCCAGACTGGTGCTTATCCGGACCGTAGGATAAAGCATCTTTAGGTATTCTTCATAGTATGGGTTATCCGGCAGGACTTTGGTTAAATCAATGACCACCGTGGCGGGTTTGCATTGTTGCGGTATGGCAGTGTTGTAGCACTGCAGGCACGCAATAATGTACCCTATTGCCAGGAACCATATCACCCATATGCGCTTATCTACATCAAATATTCTTCTCATAAATCACCTCTCATATCCGTCCGCCTCGTCATAGAGTATCCGGACTGATTCCATCCATTCCCAGCCGCAGGAGCTCGGTTCGCTCAAAAGCGGCTTAAAGACCGGGTCATCCATATCTCGCCTTGCCGGTTTGGGGAAATGCGCCTTGTAACAGTCTAGGCAATACCCCAGGGTTCGGGCGGCCGTTGACTTGGCGCCACGCCCCTTGGGCAGTGGACTGCCGCACTCCTTGCACTCCGAATAGGCCGTTTCGTAGCAGGTCCGGCACAGACCGGCCTTCTGGCATTCCACACTTATCTGGTTATTCCGGGTCGGAATCCGCCCACCACATTCCTGGCATACCTGTCTCATACTCATAACCTCCTTAGAGCCGGTTAGTCATCCCGATGACCGTCGGGAGGGCGTTACCGGGTCTTATCCCGACTCTTCCGTCGGGGCGAAAAGGCCTATTTTAGCCCTTTCCAGGGGAGGCATCTGCTCTCCCCTCCATATATGTAATGCAGAAAAACGGAAAACGTTGCAGGTGAAAATGAGAATTATGTGAAAATTCCTTAGAGCCAGTTCGAACGTAGTGAGTTACTGGCTCTTATCCCGCTTATTCCAGCGGGATTCTAACAGTCGAACTATGAAAATTCCTCTTGACAAGGATATGCCCAAATGCTATTTACTATCTATGTTTGATGACCCAAGAACCGATGAAGAGCTTCTGACGGCCGATATGGGCGGTGATAACAACGCCCTGAACACGCTGGTAAAACGCTATTACGACAAGATAGGCTCCTTCCTCCTGAAACACAGCTGGTTCAAGGACGGGGCCTACCGAGACGAGGTCAAGCACCGGATATTTTTATTTGCGATAGAAACAATCCGCTCCGGCCGATTCGCCCCCAAAGGTCCGGGCACTTTCCGAAGCTGGCTTTATTCGGTGGCGTGGAATATCTGCCACGAATCCCAGCGCGAATTTGCCTACGCGCCCAAAACGCTGGGCAAGCAACTGATGGACGAACTGCCCTCGGATATCGAATCGGCAATGCCCGAGGGCGAAATAGAAGACCAAATTGAGGATGCCTCGGCTAAGATTGAATGGATACTGGGACAACTGACCGACGAGGAAAAAATGCTATTCCGGCTGGTCAACCAGGACAAGCCCAAGACCTATAAAGAAATACAGGAAATGGAGCCGTTTAACAAATATGCGCTGGTAAGCATCAGAAGCATGGTGTGCAGAATAAGAAAATTCATATTTACGGAGGTGCAAAAATGGCGAGACCAAAAAAAGAAGTGAATGACAAATCGGCGTGCCAGGAATTCGAGATGGACCTGACCGATTATGTTACCGGCGACCCGACATTCCTGACCAAGGACAGGCAGGCAAAACTATTTGAGCATTTGAGAACCTGCGCCGACTGCCGGGCCCAGTTATGGAACTGGAAAGAAGTCCTGGCCGTAATGAAAGGCAAGGCCGAATCACAAAAACCGGAATATAAGGCAAAGATGGACAAGCTCATCCAGGAACTGCAGGCGGACAACGCCAAACCTACCTGCAAAACGGGCCAAGGCCGGCAATTGATAGATGTCAAGTCCGAGGTGGGCGACCTTTCAGGCCTGCTCTGGAAGATACTGGCCAAACACGGCGAATTGCCCGAGGCCGAACTGCACAAGCACCTCAATACCACCGTAGAGATGGCTCATCAGGCCCTAGGCTGGCTGGAACGGGAAAATAAGGTGCTCAAAATCAAGGATGCCAAAGGCGTGCTGGTCTGCCTGACCGAGACCGAACGCCTCCAATACCGGCCACAGGCGTAAGTAGACGAGGATACCGATACCAAGTTTTTGAAGTTGATTAATTATACAGAAAAATATTGAATGTATTTTAATATTATTATAGTCTTACTTCGTTAAAGGAGTATATCATGTCACGAGAAACCCGTGTTAAATTTATCAAAGACATAGAAACAGCAACCAATTCAAAGGTGATTTGTTATTTAACTGGTGACCGTCAAGGATTTGGCACACAAATAGCATTTGATGTTATCCCCCTTATTCACAGCCATTTAGAGGCTATAGGAAAGGTTAAAACTATAGGATTATACCTCTATAGTATAGGGGGGTTAACTATGGCTGGTTGGAGGTTGGTAACATTAATTAGAGAATACTGCGAAAAATTCATAGTTTTGATTCCTTATAAAGCCCAAAGCTGTGCCACCTTAATTGCTTTAGGAGCTGACGAAATAATAATGAGATCAATGGGACAACTTAGTCCAGTAGACCCTACAGTAACAGGCCCGTATAATCCTCAATTACCAGGGCCAATACCTGGAGCACCTAACTCCTCATTACCAGTGAGCGTAGAAGATGTAGTATCTTATTTAGATCTTGCTAAGGAAAATGGAATAAAAGAATCTTCAGAGATTAAAGAAGTATTTCTTAGATTAGCAAATACCGTTCAGCCTCTTGCTTTAGGAAATGTTCATCGAGCAAGAACCCAAATAAGAATGCTGGCGAAAAAATTATTACACCTTCATATGAAAGGAAGAAATATTGACAAAAAAATAGATAAGATTGTCGAAATATTGACTCAAAAACTATTTTCTCACGATTATCTTATTAGTAGAAAAGAAGCGAAAGAAACCATCGATTTAAATATTGTCACAAAACCAGAAGTAGAAACGCTAATGGGCAACTTATACGAAGATTATTCCCAGGAAATGTATTTAGGCAGTATCTTTAACCCGGACCTATTTTTAGGAGCAGAGAATTCTCGTGAATTATCTATCGATAGGGCATTCGTGGAAAGTGTCAATGGCGCGTATGCTTTTAGAACTAAAAAAATTATTACACGCCGACAGCTACCTGCTTCATTGTCACAACAACTAATTTTTGACGAAAGACTTCTGCAAGAAGAATGGGTAACTATAGAAGCAGTAAAAAAATGTTAACAAGAGAAATAATCTTATGACCACACAGAATAAAGAACTTAAAGAGCAATCTTTCGCATTTAAAGTAGATGAACTTGGATGGGGATTAACAGGATATGCTGATCCTTGGTATCAAGGCACTACTTCTAATATTACTGCATGGGATGATGTCTTAACTATTAAGAATCCTTATAATCCTCTTGTGGAAATATTACGAGCTATTAGTGAAAGATTTGAAGATAAGAATATATCAATTAAAGAAGATATTCGTGCATTGCTGGACAAAACTCCGAATCTTGATCAAGTCGATATATCTGATGAATTAAACATGGATTTAAGGTTGGTTTCTAAAATGTGTGCTGAATTATTAAGTGAAGGTAAAATAAGACGCAAAATAGATGAATAATTCAAATGAGTTCATATCACGAAGTCCTCGAAAAAGCACCTCGAAAAGTTACACAAGATAGTAGTTTAGAATCTGAAGAGGTTTATTACGAGTGTCGCAAACCACCTAGCCCAAAACAAAAGTTTAATGATGACACTAAAAAAGTTTATTATAAAGGGAAACTAAATAGTGGTCATGCTGAATGTGTTGGTGTTAGCCCTATATCTTCTTATGCCCTTGTTGGTAAAATTATTGGATTTCAATGTGATGATAAACCCACAGATTCCAAACTTTTTCAATTCACAGATATGCATAAAGGAAGTTGCGGTACATTAAAATCTAATGTCTTTTGCATAATTGTTTCTCAGTTCCAAAATATTCCTAATAGATAGTGGTAAAACTTCTGCTATAAAAATCTTATTAGGTAATTTTATACCCAAGAACCCAGCCCGAATAAACCGCCTCCAATACCGACCACAGGCGTAACCCCCTATCCCTATATCCCCTCCGGGTAGTTACCTATACCACGGGGGGATACTACCTATACTACTGGGGGAGGTTGCCTATACCACCCGGGGATACTACCTATACTAGGGGGGGAGGTTACCTATACTACGGGGGGATACTACCTGTACTACAGGGGGTAGTTACCCATACTACGGGGGGATATTACCTATACTACGGGGGGATACTACCTATACTACGGGGGGAGGTTGCCTATACCACCGGGGGAGGTTATCTATACTACCGGGAGAGGTTACCCATACTACTGGGGGATATTACCTATACGACCGGGGGAAGTTACCTATACCACGGGGGGAGGTATACTATATTACCGGGAGAGGGTATGGGGATGTGGGGCAAAGTAATTGTATAAATCAAACTTTAATTTAAGCCCAATTTCTTTATTACTTTTTCCGGCTCTTTTGCATCAGTAAGTGCTTTCTCTATTAACTCTATCTTTTTAGGTGGGACAGGGTGTCGGCTACTATGGATTCTATCCTGTAATTGCTGTAGTTTCTTAAATTTATTATCACACAATTTGGCAACCACTGCAAACCTATTACTGGTATCTTTTATCTTAGACAAAAGATTATCTTTATTCAAAGCCTCAACATTTTTTATATCAAGATATGAACATTGATCTCTAAGATGATTATTATCTCGGTTTTCCCAGTCCGCCTGTTGAATTGTAAGTGTCAGGTATTTTTGGCAGGCATCTCGATTAGTAGTTAAAATGAAGAAAGTAAAAAATTCCAATGCGGGCAGAATATTCCCACACAGTTTATACTTACACTTTATAATTCCGGTAGATTCTTCTAACGACTT
This sequence comes from Planctomycetota bacterium, assembly GCA_043808305.1. Classification (GTDB taxonomy): domain Bacteria; phylum Planctomycetota; class MHYJ01; order JACQXL01; family JACQXL01; genus JBBAAP01. The sequence goes on from JAZDFB010000098.1 coordinate 15,403, forward strand.
GCGGTCAAAATAGGCGTGCTTGGTTTGAACTCCCAATAAAAGAGCGTTATCAGGCAACTGCAACTGCATTGTTCACTTGAGTTTCAAGTCTAACTTGGCATTTAAGTGCTCATTGCCGCCAATAGTTGCCTTGAGCGCTTTCATAGGTTTGGTCTGATAAGCAATCTCGGTCAGGGTCTTTGCACCTAACCCGTTTAATTCATTTAGTACTTCATCAATAACTTCTTTTTCCTCGTCCGATAATCTATCAGATTCGAATGCTTCATTATTAAGTTTATACGTGATGAATTCTTCACCCATTGGCGTATATTCAGATGCTTGTGTTATTACTTTAGCATTTACTAAATTAGTCAAATCAGAATAAATACTGTCGTCAAATGGGCCATAATTATATCGCCTATATTTAAAATCGGCAATCTGCTTGCCGTTTTTCTTGATACTCACTAGGTCTATTAAGTAAGATAACTTCATTAAACTGGTTACGGATGCACTACGGTTTCTTAAAATGTAAGCTAATAAGTGTTGGTTTTTGGTAAGCATGACTTTTCTATTTATTTGTTATGCTACTTGAATAAAATACAGTGTCAACATTTTAAGCGAATTGAAAGCCAGATATCAAGGCTAATTACCACAACACCTTTTGGTCCATCTTCTCGGCCATTTTATCTATGGTGCGCTGGACCTTCTTGTTAACCAAGCCGGTAACATCAACATCGCCCAGTTGCTTCTTGTTGCTTTTTAGGAACTCCGATTTAAGCGCATTAAAGAAAAGAATATTCCAGTTGTCGCTCTTGAACCTCTCGGCAAACATTGGCGATTTTAATTTCTGCTCAAACTGCTTTTCTCGTTCCTCCGGCATCACCAGATATTTATTGACCTTATTGTCAATATTTGACCCTCTCTGCAACGCCGAGGTCATACTGGTAGTTGATTCTATCTCAAACGCCATTCTTATTTTATCATTCTTAATCCAGAGCAAATCAATATCTTCAACTATGCCGGGTTGTTGAATGTTGGTTATTTTATTTAGCCCTTTTAACGTTACATATTGTTTAAGCGGACCGGTCTTATCATATTTGTCCAATATGCTTTGGAGCGTATGGCTTTGCTCAATCCGGCCGACCCAGATGTCAAATCCCTGTGCTTGACCGATTTCCGCCAAGATAGCTATAATCGTGGTGTGCTCCCTTGTTATTGTTTCTTTCATCAATTCCGGTTTTAACATCCAAAATCCGCCCTGAACTTCCCGGGCATATATCTTTAATGCTTCTTTGATGCTCATGCTGTCCGAGGTAAGTGAATTGGGGAATTCCGTGCTGACCGCGTCCCACATATCCGTAAAGGTTACCTTGCCTGATTGCTGAAGTTTCCGCAAGACCGTCTGTTCCACCCGCTCTGAAAGCGGCACGGTCTGAAGATGCTTAACCTTGGATAGGTCTTTAAACCACCACAATTTTCCTTTGTCTGAGCCTATTACTGCCGGCGCTAATATAAAATCTTTGTCTAAATGGGCATCCAGGACCTTTTTGACATCCAAGCCGGTATTAAGTTCCGAGAAATAGCCGTGTTTCGCCAGTGCCGGGTCAATCGCATTAATAATAATCGTATAAGGCGTCGGTTCGCCCCGTTCCGCCAGAATCTTTATCGTTGTCTCGGTAACAATCTTATCAAACCTGTTCTCGTCAATCGTTTCCGGTTTCAGAGACTCCTCGCCTTTATCGGGCTTATAGAACCTGAGATAAAAATCGCCCTGCGCCGAACCATACGGTTGAAGCAGCGATTTTGCCGAAGGCCGGGCTAATTCCTGATGATGCACCTTCTGCAACTCAAAACCGGCAAAAACACCGGCATGTATCGTAGCATTCCTGACATGGAAAGTCGGATTGTGGAATGTTACGGTCAGATATTTATCCGGCTTTAAAACGCTGGACATATCCTCAAAACCGTGCGACAGCAAACTGTGATAAACATCAAATGTTTTGTGTTGCTTTTCGTTCCTGACCACCTCGTCCGAAATCATCCGTTCAAGATATCCTTTATCCATCTTAAGCCAGGCAACCCACATATAAGCTAATTCACCGTATTGAACCGAGGCGTCGTAGGGCGGGTCGGTAAAGATATAATCCACGCCGCCATTATCGCCAAACTCCTTTTTCATCTCCGCCATCAGGTCAAACGCCGAGCCGGTATATATAAAAATATCCGCCTTCTTATTGATAACTTCTCGGAAATCTTGGGCGAACTTAATATTAGAAAAGTATTGATTAGTTTCTTCTTTTGCTTTTATGACTCCCTGTTTATCAATTACTGCACTTTCAAACTTTTCCCAGACATTTTGCTCCATAAACTGCGGCGCATACCAATAACTGTGTTCATTCCAAACCGAGCTGAATGGTCGTGTTGGTCTTACTGGCATCATCTTGGTACACAGATGCACCATAGAGGAAAAGGCAATCTTGAGAAAATCCCTTAAGATTTTATTATCCTCTTGCTCTATTGTCTCCATTAGCCAAGCCATCGCCTGTAAATTCCGCTTGGTAAAAAGTTCATCTATTGATTCATATTGTTGCTTTTCCTTAAATGGAGCACCATCAGGATAATAGAGTTTATTTTTAGGATACCATTCCTTTATCTTTGATTCTTCTATCCTAGCTAATAGTTTTTTGTCTTCTGCATCAGGTAAGCAATTCTTTTCCTTGCGGTCGCCGCAAACCTGACATTTCTGGTATCTGATTTCTTCGTATCTACCCTTGTTCCAGATGGCGCAGGTCATCGGGATTTCCGCCTTGCACTTACGGCATCGGGTGGTGTATAAGGCTAAAATCTTATTCTTTACTTTGGCTTCAACCCTTCTAAATGCCTCGGTCAATTTCACAGTGTCAACCGGTTTAATAGTGAGCCTGATAATCTCCGTTGCAATCGGAAGTAAATCACAGACAATGGCCCGACGCTTATGCTTCAATGCCTCTAACGCGGTTACGCCGCTACCGGCAAATGGGTCAAAGACAATACCGTCTTCAGGGCAATAATTTTTTATAAACTCGGCCACCACATTCCAGGTCTTGCGCGACCAGTATTTATGCCAGTTATACATTGAAGTGTGCGCTTGCGGTGGTATCTGGCGGTTAAGATGAATGATGGGTGATTTAGTAACGGTCGGAACCTTTGTGTCTTCTTCTCTGGGCATTTTATTGTTTCTCCAGATATTTGACTATCCTGCGGGACAGTTCAAATATCGCCGCCAAGCGGGTTGCCTTAACCAATTTAAGCCCTTTTATTTCCTCAATTTCAGACAGGGATTTACCCATAAGCCCGTAGACAGAGTGGAATTTATCTATTATTTCATCGGCTATTTGCTCGGCTGACTTGCCTTTTGTGCCTGAACCGATTATGATCGCTAACAACTCCTTATCAGTGCAAAAAGATGGTCCTAACCTACGTAATTTTCCGCCCGGATGTTGCCATTTTTTCATATCTGTCAGCGCAGTATACCCCTCTTTCATCCGCCGTCAAGAAATGCAGGGTGCGGGATTATAGTGTTGTCAAGACAATGGTTACCCCAGGCTAAGTTTATCCTGAGTATTCCCGAAGGACTCGAACTGCCGCTAGCCACGGATAGATTCGTTTCAACTGCTACACTTATTATTACTTGACATCTGCCCCATTTTTAGATATGGTCAGTGGTTAAGCCGGCAGTCCTGAGAGGGAATTATGCCGGTTATACCATTAGGTATATTTATTATGTTATACCTTAAGGTATTAATTAATACTCGAAAGGAGAATAATATGGTTATCGGTATTTTGATAGGCCTGGGAGTGTTGGTGTTGATTGTCCTGCTATGGGTTATTGCCATCTACAACGGGCTGGTCGGCCTGCGCAATAGCGTCAAGAACGCCTGGTCGCAGATATCTGTCCAGCTTAAGCGCCGGTATGACCTGATACCCAATTTGGTCGAAACGGTCAAGGGTTACGCCAAGCACGAGAATACCACCTTTGAAAATATCGCCAAGGCGCGCTCGGCCTGCATGCAGGCAACGACATCCGGAACGGTCGGCGAGGTGGCCAAGGCCGAAGGCACCCTGATGCAGGCTATGAAAAGCCTGTTTATGGTGACGGAGAATTACCCCGAGCTCAAGGCTAACCAGAACTTCATGGCACTGCAGGAAGAGCTGACCGCCACCGAAAACAAGGTTTCTTTCGCCCGCCAGTTCTATAACGACAACGTGATGCTCTTTAACAACAAGATACAGATGTTCCCGTCAAACGTCATCGCGGGTATGTTCGGATTCAAGGCCGAAGAGTTCTTTGAGGTGGAATCAGCCGAGGAAAAGAAGGCGCCTAAGGTACAGTTTTCTTAGAAACAGTTCGAATCCCGCTTTAGTCGGGATGAGTTACTGTTTCTTAGACCCCGCACTTATCACGAGTTTTTACCGATATAAGTGCGGGGTAGAGACACAGAGACCACGGAGACCTCTGTCCCTAAAGGGAGGCTTCGCACTGTACTCTGTGTCTCCGTGGCAAATTGCGGCCATGAAACTCAACAAACGCCTGTGCGATATCTGCCGCGAGCCGTTTTTTCCCTGGCACCTGAAACAGGTGCGCCGCTACAGTATCTGCCCGGCCTGCCTGAAGCTGATAATATCGAGAAAGGATGAGTGGCTCGAAGCGGTGGATAAATACCATCCACCCGCGCCGGCGGCGCCGGACTGCCTTCCGGTTGCCACATCCGGAACAACGGAGTCGAACCTGCTCGGCATCATACACAGCGAAGACAATATCTTCCTGGACGATATAAAGTATGCCAGCCGGGTTTTCAGCAAGGGCTTTGTCGGGGTTATGGCCGCCCGGGTGTTGCTCTATGTCGGGACATTCAGCTGCCTCGACCCGCAGAGTTACACCTATGCCATGGCTACCGGCGTGATGGCGGCTGACCTGGTTACCTGGTGGATTTTTAATGTCCTGCAGTTGCCTTTCGTGGCTGTGGGATTTATGGTCGAGTTCGCGATTTACGGGTTAATGACCGCTTATCTGGCCGGCGGGCAAAAACTTATTGACCTGCCGAATGACTCCGAGCAGATGTGCATTGCCATACTGGTGTTTTGGGCGGTCGGCTTTGCCAAGACCGGCTGGTGGGCAACCAAGATGTTTGCCCTGGGCGAAGTGGCGGAAGTATAAAGCCACAGAGGACACGGAGTAACTGTTATTTTATTATTATACCACGAAAACTCGAAATTTAGTGTTTCCCTGTTTTCGTGCCTTCGTGGTAAGATTGAACTATGAACATCTACGAACAGCAGAAATCAAACCGACGCCAGACCTGGCTGATAATGGCCATGTTCATCGCCCTGTTCCTGGTTATCGGGTTGGGGTTTGACTTGTTCCTCACCGGCTATTTCCCGGCCGGGACAATCATCGCGTTGATTATTGCCGTAGCCAGCGTCCTGGGCGGTTATTACGGCGGCGACCGGGTGGTCCTGACTTCCACCGGCGCACGGCCGGTTAACCATTCGAACCTCAAGGAGCATCAGTTCAATAACGTGGTCGAAGAGGTCAGCATCGCGGCCGGCATCCCGGTGCCCAAGGTGTATATAATCCCGGACCCGGACCCGAACGCCTTCGCCACCGGGCGCGACCCCCAGCACGCCAGCATCGCCATTACCCAGGGCCTGCTGGAACAGCTCAACCGCGAGGAACTCCAGGGCGTGGTCAGCCACGAACTGAGCCATATCCGCAACTTTGATATCCGGATGATGACCCTGGTAGCGGCGCTGGTCGGGGCGATTGTCCTGCTGGCCGACTGGTCCGGCCGGGCTATGCGCTCGATGGGCCGCGGCCGGTCAAGCTCCAAAAAAGGCGGCGGGGCGGCAATTATCTTTCTGGCTATCTGGTTACTCCTGATTATCCTGGCGCCGATTATTGCCCAGATACTGGCTATGGCCATTTCCCGGAAGCGCGAATACCTGGCCGATGCATCGGGAGCGGAGCTTATCCGCAACCCGCTGGCGTTGTCCAGCGCCCTGGCCAAGATAGAAAACGCCGTGGCGCCGACCAAATCCATCAAGCGCGGCGTGGCGCACCTGTGCATAGTCGACCCGCTGGGCCGGTCGTTCACCAATAAAGAAGGTTTTACAGCTAACCTGATGGCTACCCATCCGCCCATGAAAACCCGCATCCAGCGCCTGAATGAGATGGCATACTTATTCAAGAAAATTCCTTCGGAATAACCATTGGAATTTTCTTCCAAAGGGGCTATCGCCCCTATGGCGTCCCCCGCTCTTTCACTGAAAGAGTGGGGCCTGTTACCCCCTGGGGTATTTATTGTCCATCGGCTGTTAGAACGTAGTGAGTTACAGCCGAGGATACTCGGCAGTAATTCTGGCGACAAAGTCGCCATCAAACTGCCGAAGTACAATCCCCCAGACCCCCGCAGGCAGTATAGGAAAGTTTTATACTTTTTTCCTATACTGTGAGAAGAAACAAAATGCTTAATGCGCCACAGAGCAGATTTAATTTGACTAACAAATATTGATTTATTAAAAGATTAGTGGTAAGAAAATCGGTTTATTAATTAACTTTAACACTAAACTGCTTATTGAGGGTGTTAAAAGATTTATCTTGTAAACCTCTGTGTCTCTGTGGCTGATTAGAATAGAAAGGACTATATGATACGACTGACCGAAGAACAGCAGATAATCCAGAAGACGGTACGCGAATTCGCCCGCGAGGTAGTCGCGCCCAAAGCCAAGCAGATAGACAAAACCAAAGAGTTCCCGCACGATACCATCAAGAAGATGGCCGAGCTGTCGCTGATGGGCATCCCGTTCCCGGAGAAATACGGCGGCGCCGGATGCGGTGAGCTAAGCTATATCATCGCCGTTGAGGAACTGGCCCGTGCCTGCGGTTCCACGGCTATCACCCTGGCGGCTCATACATCGCTCGGTTCGAACCCGCTTTATATGTTCGGGACCGAAGCCCAGAAACTCAAATACCTGGCGCCGCTGGCCAAGGGCGAAAAGATCGGCGGGCTGGGTATTACCGAACCGTCTGCCGGTTCCGATGTGCACGGTATCAAGACCACGGCTACGCCGGTAAAGGGCGGTTTTGTCCTCAACGGAACCAAGACGTTCATTACTAACGCCAATGTGGGCGGCATATTTACCGTTGCCGCCAAAGACCCGACCGCCCCTAAGGACAGTTCCAAAGTCAGGCCGGGCAAAACCTATGACCCAATAAGCCTGTTTATAGTTGAAAGAGGGTTCAAAGGTTTCTCCAACACCAAGGCCGAGGATAAACTGGGCCTGCGAGCCTCCGATACCGGCGAACTGGTATTCCAGGATTGCTTCGTGCCCGAGGAAAACGTGTTGGGCAAGCGGGGCGAAGGCTTCAGATACCTGATGCAAACACTGGACGGCGGCCGAATCAGCATCGGGGCGCTGGCGCTGGGACTGGCCCAGGGCGCTATGGATAAAGCCGTCAACTACTCCAAGGAACGCAAGCAGTTTGACGTGGCTATTTGCGAATTCCAGGCCGTTCAGCATATGATAGCCGACATGGCCGTGGAAATCGAGGCCGCCCGCCATCTGGTTTATTCCGCGGCCGAGCTTTACGAGGAAGGCAAGCCATTCACCTTTGCCGGCGCCATCGGCAAGCTCTTTGCGTCAGAAGTAGCCATGCGCGTCACCAAAAACGCCATACAGGTGCACGGCGGATACGGCTATATAACTGATTACGAGGTGGAGAGGTTCTACCGCGATGCCAAGCTTTGCGAGATAGGCGAAGGCACATCAGAAATCCAGAGGCTGGTCATAGCCCGGCACGTGTTGAAAGGCAACTAAAGTATAGCCTCCAGTGCAAATATTACTACAATTGTGATTTGCACTGGATAAGGTGCCGCTCCCGCTGGAATAAGCGGGATAAGTGCCGGATCCATCGGCTGTTAGAATGTAATGAGTTACCAGCCGAGGATACCTGGCAGTAATTCGTTACACTCAAACTGCCAGAGTATAACTCGTTTCACTCGAACCGGCACTTATAACTCCCGAAGTTTATCCTCCCGAATGCTTTCGGGAGGGTTCGAAGCGGCACTAATGCGCCCGGCAAGATTCGAACTTGCGACCTGCGGTTTAGGAAACCGCCGCTCTATCCAACTGAGCTACGGGCGCTTTTGATACAACTTATTATTAAATAATCACTTATATACTCAAGTCTAACCTACAGCCACCCCAGAGATTTTGTCTTGTGCCAAATATGTGCTATTAAACTCCAGCAGCTTTGACAGTACGAGACAATACTAAATTAAGGGAACAATGTCAAGGGGTTTTGGGCTAAATTGCTCTAACTATCTAGTAATAAGAAGTAAAGTTGCAAAGATTTGATTAGTTTGAACTCAATTGTTACATTACGTTCCAATTGTAAGGATAAAAGGTTCGCAGTTCTTATGAAAAAGGCCTCACACACAACTCCTTGAGATCTGCAACTTATTTCCCTTTATTTCTCTGTCTCAAATGCGCTGACGTTGGATAAGAACTGCAAGCCCTTTCACTTAATATTTATTACTTGACTTTGCGGTTAGTTTTGAGTATAAATGCCAAACCAAAATTAATGTATAATCAGAAAGGTAATTGATTATGAAATTGGACCCAATGCGCAAGAAAATCGATCTGCTTGACCACGAGTTGTTGAAACTTCTGAATCAAAGAATGGAGCTGGTTTTGAAGTTAAAGAAGTTAAAGAGCAGTATTACAGACCCGGACCGGGAGTTAGAAGTGCTCCAGCATGTCCGCAGATGTTCGCAAAATTTAATCAGGTCCGAGTTTTCTGATAAATTATTCGGCGAGATTATCAAGGAAAGCAAGCATATCCAGGAACAGGACCTAAAGGTCGTAGGGTTCCAGGGAGAACACGGTGCCTATAGCGAGGTGGCCGGGCTTAGTTACGATCCAAGTTTAATACCGATTCCTTGTTTTGATTTCGCGGATGTTTTTGACGGCGTTAAAAACGACCAGTTTGATTTCGGGATCGTGCCAGTAGAAAATTCCTTGGAGGGGGTCGTTGGCCAGGTAAACGATCTTATGATAGAAGCGGACCTTAAAATAATTGGAGAGATAATAATAATACCGATTCATCATTATTTCCATGCGCTGCGCGAAGTGGATTATCGCGATATACGAATTGTCTATTCACATCCGCAGGCATTGGCTCAATGCCACGGTTTTATTTCCCGAAATAAGCTTGAACCAAGGCCGTTTTACGATACAGCAGGCGCTGCCAAAATGCTCGCCCAAAAGGGAATAAAAACCGCCGGGGTGATCGCCAGTAAACTCTGCGCCGAGATTTATGATCTTGAAATAATCAAAGAAAACATCGAAGACCACGAGTCTAATTCCACCAGGTTTGTGATACTTTCCAAAGAGACGGACAAGGGAACGGGCAATAAATGCTCTATAATATTTTCAACACGGCATAAGGCCGGCGCACTTTTCAAAGTTTTGAAAATATTTTCCGACGCGGGCATAAACCTTTCCCGGATAGAGTCAAGACCTATCAGGACAGAACCGGGCAAGTATACCTTTTTCCTCGATTTCCAGGGGTCTGATAAGGACTCCAAGGTGCTGAACGTTATTGACAAGGTAAAACGGGAAACCGTTATGTTCAAGTTTATGGGTTGTTATAAAGAAGGCGTTAAATGAGAATCGCTGTTTTGGGCACCGGTAATATGGGGTCATGGCTTGTGCGGGAATTCTCCAAAGAGAATGAAATTGCAGTCTATGATAAGGTTAAAAAGAAAGCCCAAAAGCTGGCAAGCAATAATAAAAACGTGATATTGCTTTACGAACTTCCTGAATTAAAACGAGCCAGGCCGCAATTGCTTATCAATGCGGTTAGCTTACAGGATACTATTGTCTCTTTTGAGAGCGCGGCACAATACCTGGATAAGAGCTGCGTTATTACCGACGTCGCTTCTATTAAAAACGGCATACCCAAATACTATGAGAAAAACAAATTCAGGTTTGTGTCTATACACCCTATGTTCGGACCTACTTTTGCAAATATGAATTCTTTGAAGGAAGAAAATATCGTCCTGATAAAAGAGTCCGATAAGGCTATGGCAGAATTTTTCAAGAAATTCTTTCTTAAACTGGGGTTAAGAATATTTAAATATTCCTTCGAGGAGCACGATAAAATGATGTCTTATTCGTTGACTCTTCCGTTTATATCTTCAATGGTTTTTGCGGCCTGTATCGACACTACGACGGTGCCCGGCACTACTTTTTCAAGGCACGTAAGAATTACCAAGGGGCTTCTTTCCGAAAATGACCATCTGCTGGCAGAAATACTTTTTAATAACCATTCGCTGGAGAAGATTGAAACGATAACTTCACGTTTAGAATATCTAAAACATATTATAAAGGGAAAAGATTCAGGGGAGATCAAGAAATTATTTACTAAATTAAGAGAGAATATTGGAAGGGTCTAATGAAAAATATAAAACTTGCCGCATTGAGCGGGCATAAAAAAACCATCGTCAAGGTGGGTAAAGTAAAAATCGGTGAAGGGTTCACGGTAATAGCCGGACCTTGTAGCGTGGAGAGCGAGGACCAGGCTATGGATACCGCGCGAGCTGTAAAAAAAGCCGGCGCTGATATGTTTCGCGGAGGCGCTTTTAAACCAAGAACCTCGCCATATGCCTTCCAGGGCATGGGATTAAAAGGACTTCAAATACTTGAAAAGGCCAAGAAAGAAACCGGCTTGCCCATCGTAACGGAAATACTTGATACCAGGGATGTTTCCTGGGTCTCTGAATATGCCGATGTGCTGCAGATTGGCGCAAGAAATATGCAGAATTTCTCGCTCCTCAAAGAGGCCGGGAAAACCGATAAGCCGATATTGCTAAAACGCGGTATGTATTCCACAATAGAAGAATGGCTGAATTGCGCCGAATATATACTTAACGGAGGCAATCCTAATGTCATACTTTGCGAAAGAGGCATACGTACTTTCGAAACTTATACCAGAAATATCCTTGATTTAAGCGCGATACCGGCCGTCAAAGAACTTACTCATCTGCCGATTATCGTTGACCCTTCACATGCCGTCGGCAAGGTCAGCTTAATACTACCCATGGCACTTGCGGCCGTAGCCGCCGGCGCAGACGGCATTATGGTTGAGGTCCACAGAAATCCCCAAGAAGCATTAAGCGACAAGGACCAAGCCCTAACCCCGGCACAGTTTTCGGAAATGCTGAAAAAAGTTCGGGCCGTCAGGAAACTTATGGAAGAATTGCAATGAGAGTTTTAAAAATTAAAGGACGGTACGGTAAATCCAATATCATCCTCGGCGAGTCTATAACTAACTTGGGAAAATACTGTCCATCCGGAAAAACAGTAATCATTACAGACAGAAAAGTGCGCAATATTTACGGCAATTTATTTCCGGCATTTGATGTTATCGAGATAGGCGCCGGCGAGCAATCCAAAACGCTTGATACGGCAGCAAATATCTATAAAAAATTCTTGGAGCTTGAAGTGGATCGTACATCATTTGTGGTCGGAATCGGCGGAGGAATAGTTTGTGATGTAACCGGATTTGCGGCTTCGACGTATATGCGCGGGATTCGTTTCGGTTTTGTGCCGACAACTCTTCTGGCTCAGGCTGATGCAAGTATCGGCGGCAAAAATGGGGTTAATTTCATGCGATATAAGAATATCATAGGCGCCTTTAACCAACCGCAATTCGTTCTGTGTGATTTTAGGCTGTTAAAAACGCTTCAAATGCGAGAATTGAAGTGCGGTTTTGCTGAAATCATCAAGCATGCCGCCATAGGCGACTCCGCCCTTTTTGCATACCTGGAAAAAAACCGGGCAAGATTGCTTTCGCTTCCTAAAGATGTGATTGAAAAAGTGCTGTATAATTCCGTCTCTGTTAAGGCAAAAATAGTATCCATCGACGAAACAGAGCAATCCGAAAGAAGAAAATTGAACTTTGGCCATACATTCGGTCATGCGATTGAAAAAACAGCCCATATCCCGCACGGCGAAGCAATAAGCATAGGCATGACCGTGGCGGCCAAGCTTTCTGTTTTTAAGGGGTTACTCACAAAAGAAGATGCCCATCGGATTGAAGCGCTTCTTCGAGCTTTGGATCTCCCGACAAGAATAACAGCGGATAAAAATGCGGTGGTTGATGCAATTAAAAAAGACAAAAAACGTTATGGCGCAAAAATTAATTTTGCGCTGCTCGAGGGCATCGGAAAAGCGAAGATTGTTGGAATAAAGCTTACAGAATTGGAGTCGGTTGCGAATGATTTGCGTTAGTATTGGAGAATTATCTGTTAAAAAGTGCCTTGGCGCATTGAAAGGATTAAATTTTGCGGAAATCAGGATAGATAAAATACGCCGATTCCCGGCAGGCAGTGTGCCGAAAATATTTTCACGGCCTCTGCGCCTTATCGCAACCTGCAGGCCCGGCATTTTGGATGATGCTACGAGAAAAAGACTTTTAACAGATGCCATAGAAGCAGGAGCGGCTTTTGTTGACATAGAAATCGAGTCAAGCAAGGAATACAAAAAAGAGATTATAGAAAAAGCAAAAGCCCATCGCTGCAAGGTTATCATATCCTTCCATAACTACATAAAGATGCCGAAAAAGGCAGAGCTTAACCATATCATTAAAAAGTCTTTTAAAGCAGGTGCAAACATTGTAAAGATTGCCTGCAAAGTGCGCTCAGAAAAGGAGAACGCCGAGCTGCTGGGGCTTCTGGATTCAACTAATAAAAATGTGGTGGTTGTCGGAATGGGCAAAAAAGGAATTATAACCCGAATTATCGCGCCATTACTCGGCAGCCCTTTTACGTACGCATCTGTTTCCAAGGGCAAAGAAACTGCGGAAGGCCAGCTTGACAAAAATACCATTAAGCGCATTATGGAGAATTTGAAAAGTGTCTAACACAAAAATATTTACGGTTATCGGCAATCCCATCCTTCACAGCAAAAGCCCGCAAGTGTTCAATGCGGCCTTTAAGGCAGCATCCATTGATGCGGTTTACACCCGGCTGGCGGCATCGAACGCAAAAGAAGCAATTGCCATAATAAAAGAGAACGGAATAGGCGGGTTCAACGTAACAGCTCCGTTCAAATTGGATATAATGCCTTTTCTTGATTCTGTCGACAAAAGCGCCGCGAAAATAGGCGCCGTAAATATGGTAATCAGCCGCGATGGTAAACTTGCAGGATATAATACCGATTTCATCGGGGTAATTAATGCTCTTAAGAATAACGGCATCACCCCAAGAGGCAAGAAAGCCGTTGTCCTTGGAGCAGGCGGCGCCGGCAGGGCCGCGGCTTTCGGACTCATCTCTTTTGACGCAACGGATGTTGTCATCGTAGACCGCACATCCGGTAAAGCCAAAAGCGCGGCCAAACAACTCGGATGCAGGCCTGCGCCGATGGAAAAAATGAGCGCAGAACTCCCGGATGCGGATATTCTGGTTTCCTGCGTTTCAACAAAGGAACGAGTTATTAACCCGCGGTTGCTAAAAAAAGGACTTGCGGTGCTTGACGCAAATTATACCGCATCCCGTTTGCTTGCAGATGCAACCGGCGCGGGATGCACCGCGATAAGCGGCTTGGAATGGTTTCTTTTCCAAGCGGCCGCGGCGTTCAGGTTATTTACAGGCGGAAAAGCTCCTTTGAAAATAATGAAAAAGGCTCTTGATTCAACCATTCAAGCCGATTCTAAATCAAATATTGCCTTAATAGGTTTTATGGGGGCCGGGAAAAGCAAGGTCGGCCAAATTTTAGCGGCTAAGATGAAAATGGAGTTTGAAGACACCGACAGGTCCGTGGAGCTTTCTGCCGCTTTAACTGTTTCAGAGATATTCAAGCTTAAAGGGCAAAAAGAATTCCGGAAAATAGAAAAATCGGTCATAAAAAGAATGGAATCGGCTCGCGGCAAGGTTTTTTCTTGCGGCGGAGGCGCCATACTGGACCGGGAAAACCGGGCCATCATATCGCGGAATTGCATCCCGGTATGGTTATGGGTATCCCCTAAAACAGCCCTGAGGAGAATAAGCAACACGGTAAGGCCTTTGCTTGATGTTAAAAATTCCGAGCGTGAAGCCAAGCGAATCCTCAGAGATAGAAACCATCTTTACGCTCAGGTTGCGGATATGATGGTAAGCACCGAAACCAACTCGCCGCAAGAAAGCGCCGAAAGAATAGATTATGAAATCCGTAATGCCTTCAAAGGTTAATGGAACGGTCAAGGCTCCGCCGTCAAAAAGCATGATGGTGCGCGCCGTGGCCGCATCCTTATTGGCGCCGGGGCGATCCGAGATATTAAATCCCTCGTTCTGCGGCGATTCCCTGGCGGCGCTGGGCGTGGCAAAAGCGCTCCAGGCGCATGTATCGAAGAAAAACAACAAAGTAATTATTGAGGGTAGTAAAAACCAAAAAACCGCCCTGCTTGACTGCGCTGAGTCCGGGCTTTGCATCCGCATGTTTGCGCCCATTGTTTCATTGTTTGGCCAAAAGTTCATATTGACCGGCGCCGGCTCGCTGTCTTCAAGGCCCGTGGGAATGATTGAACAACCCCTTGTTAAACTTGGCGCCCTTTGCAAAACAAACAACGGTTATCCGCCTGTAATTGTGCGAGGGCCTATTGACGGCGGCAACCTGGAAATTGACGGCGCCATAACTTCACAATTCTTGACCGGCCTGCTCATGGCTCTCCCGTTATGCGGAAAAGACTCGACTATTTCAGTTTCTAATTTAGAAAGCAAGCTCTATATCCAAATGACCATCGCCATATTGAAGGATTTCGGCATAACCGTCAATCACGATAGAAACCTGAGCAAATTCCGGATACCCGGCAGGCAGGAATACCGCCCCCGCGCCTATACGGTAGAAGGTGACTGGTCCGGAGCGTCATTCCTCCTTGTTGCCGGAGCCATAGGCGGCAGGGTGAAAGTGATCGGGCTCAGTATGAACTCGCTTCAAGCGGATAAAGCGATAATCAACTTGTTAAAAGAAGCCGGTTCAATCATAAAAACGGGCCAGGACTTTATTCTGGTTAAAAAATCCAGGCTTGATGCATTTAAGTTCGATATAACGAACTGCCCGGACCTCTTCCCGCCGCTGGCCGCGCTTGCCTGCAATTGCAAGGGGAAAAGTATCATCGCGGGAATAGAGCGTGTCAGGCACAAGGAAAGCGACCGGGCCATGGCCATCAGCGCAGAGCTCGGCAAGCTGGGGGCAAAAATAAAAATAGCCGGTAACCGGATGGAAATAACCGGCGCCCAGCTCAAAGGCGGCATTGTGAATTCGCATAACGACCACAGGATTGCAATGGCCTGCGCCATTGCGGCCATCAATTCGGAAACCGGGGCCAGAATAAAACGCTGGGAATCTGTTTCAAAATCTTATCCCGAATTCTTTAATGATTTAAAATCTATGGAGGTTGATGTCTTATGAATACATTCGGAAAATTGTTCAGAATAGCCATATTCGGCGAATCTCACGGGGAATGCGTGGGTGTTTTAGTGGATGGCTGCCCGGCCGGATTTCCTATCGCGGATAATGATTTTCTCCCGGACCTGGCACGCAGAAAAAGCGGCGCGCCC
Organism: Planctomycetota bacterium; assembly: GCA_043808305.1. Lineage (GTDB taxonomy): Bacteria > Planctomycetota > MHYJ01 > JACQXL01 > JACQXL01 > JBBAAP01. The sequence continues at coordinate 31,023 of JAZDFB010000098.1, forward strand.
GGGACAACCCCCCGCCGGGAATCGGATATCCCCTTTGTCAAGAGCGGCGTGTTTAACGAGAAAACCACCGGCGCTCCGATATTAATCCTGTTTGGGAACAAAGACGCCGATTCGCAACAATACCAATCGCTCAAGCACGCTCCTAGGCCGGGTCATGCGGATTTCACCGCATTTAAAAAGTTCGGAGGCTTCAATGACTATAGGGGCGGCGGTCAATTTTCCGGAAGATTAACCGCGGGGTTGGTAGCCGCCGGGGTAATCGCCAAAAAAGTCATCGACCCCGTCAGAATAAAAGCTCAAATCGTCGAGACCGGCGGGCTGACAGATATTAATACCGCCGTCGAATCGGCCGTCAAGAACCGGGATTCAATAGGCGGCATAGTTGAATGTAAAGCGAAGAACCTGCCGGTTGGCTTGGGGGAACCATTCTTCGACTCGGTCGAATCGCTTCTGAGCCACGCGGTCTTTTCTATTCCCGGAATAAAAGGCCTGGAATTCGGCGCCGGCTTTGCCTGCGGGAAAATGATGGGCAGCAAATACAACGACGAAATCCTTGAAATTGGAGGCAAAACAAAAACCAATAATTCAGGCGGGATAAACGGCGGAATAACCAACGGCAACGAGCTTATTTTTAGGGTTGCCGTAAGGCCGACTGCCAGCATTCCAAAAATCCAAAAAACGATTAATCTTAAGACCGGCGAACCGATGAAAATCGCGGTTAGCGGGCGGCACGATGCCTGTATCGCCCTAAGAGTCCCGGTTATTTTAGAATCTATCACAGCGGTCGTTATTGCCGACCTGATGCTGTTGGAGCAGAAAATCCATCGGGTAAAAAGGTAAAAAATACCCGCTATATGTTTACTCTTTTTTAATACACTTGATTGCAAAAAGAAACCTGATTTAAGCTGATTTAATATTGAGGAGTAATCTCGGCAGCAAGAAATAAAAGGCAAGAACGCGGGTTAGTTTTACTTGACATATAGTAGCACCATGATAATATCGCAGTATGAATATTTATAGCAACCGGATAGATACTGGCTTTGCTTCATTATTAACCGTTTGGGGTTGGCGTAGTTAACGGCGTAGTGGGGGAAGTGTGTTTATCTCCGTCTGCTATAAATAAAAGCTTGGAAATTACCATAAACCCGCTGCGATAAACAGCGGGTTTTTTTTTATTTTGGGTGAACAAAGAAGACGCGGATGCACGTAGATTATTACTGATATTATCTGTGGTTCAAGAATATAACTATGTCAAAGATATTTTCGGTTGAGATTCCGGCTGACCTGGAGACGCCG
>JAZDFB010000099.1:0-11039 GCA_043808305.1 Planctomycetota bacterium
GACTGGGGCGTGGACGAGGCGGGCATGTTATATCTGGAAGCCCGGGTCGCGGAAGCGTAGCCGCGGATGGGAATAAGAGTTGATAGAGTCTAAATGGTTTGTGGGGTCTATGGAGTCTAATTAATCTAACTCTAAAAACTCTATAGACTCTATAAACTTTTAAGACTATTTAAACTATTTAGACTTATCGTCGACTTCGATGCCGAGCTCTTTGAGCGCCGCACGGGCACGGTCCGCGATATCACCCTCCCACTTTAAGAGTAGTTTTATATCCGCTATTGCTTTTGCCGGTATTTTATCCTTGGCGCCTAATTCTACCAGGACCATTGCCGTAACACCACGGATTATCTTGTCATCGTCATCTAAAAGTCTGACTAATTCAGGGACGGATTCTTTAGCGCCAAATAGCCCTAATGCCTTAACAGCCGAACCGCGAACTGTTGGGTCATTATTCTGTAATAATCCGGTAATGGCCGGGATAGTTTTTTTAGCGCCAAGTTTACCCAATGCCTCAACAGCCCGCCAGAGAACCTCTGAGTCATTATCCTGTAATAGTTTGGTGATTTCCGGGATAGCCTCTTTAGCGTTAAGTTCCCCCAATGTATAGACAGCCGACTTACGAACCCTTGGGTTATCATCCTGTAATAATGTAGTAATCTGCGGGATTGCCTCCTTAGCGCCAAGTTCCCCCAATGCATAAACAGCATACTCGCGAACCCCTGAGTCATTGTCCTGTAATAGTTTAGTAATTTCAGGGATTGATTCTTTAGCACCGAGTTTACCCAAGGCATAAGCAGCCCGCAGGCGAATATAGGTATTATCCTGTAATAATCTGGTAATCTGGGGAATAGCCTCTTTAGCGCCGAGTTCTGCCAATGCTTCAGCCGCCGCCGCCCGGACTTGCATGTCTTCGTCCTGCAGCAACGGTATAAGGTATGGCACCGATTCTTTTGCTTCTATCTGGCCTAAAGAACAAGTCGCATTCATACGGACGAACCTATCCGAGTCTTTAAGGGCTTGGACTAATTCTGGGATTGCGCTTTTTGCATCGAGTTTACCAAGTGCCTCGGCGGCTGCTTCACGGAGTTTATCATCAGGTTCATCTTTAAGGAATTTTATCAGTTCCGGGATTATTTCTTTGATATCAAAATTTGCGAGGACCTCAGCCGCCTTTGCGCGAACCCATGAGTTATTGTCTTTTAAGGCTTCCATTATCTCGGGTACCGCCTCACGGGCGTCAAGTTTACCTAAAACATCTATGGCTGCACGGCGGGTATCACTATCACTGTCATTCAGCATTTTTATTACTTCATGGATGGCCTCTTTTGCCTTGATACCAAGGTTGCTAATGGCATACACTGCTGTACGACGGACAGAGGCATCACTATCCGATAAGCGTTTAATTAGTTCTGAGATGGACTCTTTGGCCGATTCATCCTCGGCACTTTCAAGTCTGCCCAGCGCCGTAGCAGCGGCTCCGCGGATAAAACAGTCTTCGTCATTCAAGAGTTTCGTAATCTCCGGTATGACTTCTTTATCGCCAATGTCTGCGAGCGCGTCTACCGCATAAGAACGTACCGAACGGTCATTATCTCTAAGGAGTTTGATTAATTCCGGAATAGATTCTCTCGCTTTAAGACAGCCTAAACCGTAAGCGCCTGTTAAACGGTTAGCAGGATTCGTATCTTTCAGTAATTCCATCAACTCAGGTATCGCCTCTTTGGCACCCAGCCAACCGAGGTTAAAAGCGGCCGACATTTGCACCATAGCGTCTTTATCCTTCAGGCACTTAATTATATCCGGAACGGCTTCCAGCGCTTTGATGTCTCCAAGCGCCTGAATAGCACCCAAACGAATACCGGCCGTTTTATCATTCAAGAGGTTTATCAGTTGCGGAACGGATTCTTTCGCCTTAATTGCGCCTACTGCTCTAATAGCGGCCTCCCGCACCGCAGGGGAATCATCGCTCAGTAATTTTATTAGTTCGGGTATTGCTTCTTTAACACCAAAGGTTCCGAGGGTTATAGTGGCTTGTTTACCCACATCTTTATCATTCAAGAGTTCTATCATTGCGGGGATGGATTCTAAGGCTACAAGTTTGACGAGTGTCTCAAGGGCGGATATACGTATATTAGCATCGCTATCTTTAAGAAGTTTTGTTATTTCCGGTATAGCGTCACGCGCATTCATCCGGCCTAAATTATAAAGGGCGGATTCACGAATCTCGTTTGCTTTATCTTGCAGGAGATTGACTAATTGCGGTATAGCCTCTTTTGCTCTAAGCCTATCTAAAGCGTTGATCGCATATATGCGCACCTCGTTATTCTCATCCTGTTGGGCAACTTTTATTATTGCCGGGACAGCGGTATTCGCCTGAATCTCGCCCAGATAATAAAGCGCCCATTTGCGGGTATCCACATATTTATTTCCCAGAAGTTTTATCAGGTCAGGTATAAATTCTTTGAGCCCGAATGTTCTTAGCGCATCCTGGACGGTTTGGCGCACATTGTCGTTCTCATCATTGAATAGTTTTAATATCTCGGGGATAGTTTCTCGGGCATTGAGTTTGACAAAGATATTAACGATATTACAACGTCCATATGTCTCACATTGGGGGATAAGATTTATTAATTCGGGGATGATTTCCTTGGTGGCAAAACGGTAAACGACTCTTCCGGCTAAGCGAGGTGTATACCAATCTTTGTCTTTCATTAGTTTTAAGATATGCGGCAGCGCTTCTGGGACAGGACGGCACCATGGCGCCGGACTATCATAAAAAGTGCTTTCTTCTTTTAAATGATCACCGTTGCAAATCTCCAGAATCATCCGCTTTTGCAGAGCATCTAATCCTTGTCCGCCATCAGCTAAGATTTCGCCTATTATAAAAGCCAAGTCATCATTGGTTACAATATCTTTATATTTATAGTTAAGAGGTTTATTTTGGCTGAACACCTCCAATAGTTCGGTTGTTTGTGCAGTTATTTCTAACAGCAATTCGTACTTTCCCGTTGTGTCCAGACAAACTAAATCAGTGTAAATATTAGGAAATTCCTTTATCAGCCCATCTGAGAATTTAATTCTCTCTTTTAGTTGTTTTATTCTTTCTTCAATATCAGCCGGTATGGCATAGGATGGTTTTTTCTTTTCGGTATTGCTACGCTGATTTGATTGGGATAACTTTTTTGGAGCGTTATAAGGCGGTTTTATTTGCGTTGGAGGGGTTGCCGACGCTTTATTTCCTTCTTCCGACTTGCCACAACCGGTCAGAAGCATCAATATCAACAGGGCAGTAAGGATGAATTGTTTCATAACGCTTTATATACCAAACCTGCCAGTCCTGTCAAGGGAATAATTTAGGAAGCCTGAATAGTCCGAAGAGTCTAACTTTGCGCTCTTTGTGTTCTTTGTGGTGAGTTTATTTGGTAATTTCAGGTATCGGCACATCCGGCGCTAATTGCCGGACCTTGGCCGCCATTTCCGACGCCTCTTTGGGCTTGCCCTTTAGCCGGTAGAAGTTCATCATATTGTAATAGCCGAGGTAGTCGTTGGGCTTGTACTTTATCAGCATCTGGTTGGTGCGCTCGAATAACAGCTCCTGGTTGGGCTCGCGCATAATCTCCCAGCCGCTCTTGTGCACCAGCCCGGCCTGGTAATAATATTCCACCGCTTTGTTGATGTCCTGCTTGTCCAGATATATGTCGCCCAGATGGCTGAAGGTCTCGGAGAATTCGGGGTCTATTTTGGCGGAGGCCTGGTATTTTTCTATTGCCTTGGCCAGGTCGCGCTGTTCGTAATAGGTCTCGCCCCATTCGTTCATCAGCGAGGGATTGTGCGGGCTGAGCTCGCAGGCGATTTGGTAATACTTATGCGATTCCCGGTAGCGTTCGTCTCGCTCGGCCGGCGTGGCCGCGGACTTGGCCCAGACCCGGTAGAACCTGCCGATATTAGCGTTGCGGGTGGGGCTGAGCTTCTCGTATTCGATGGACTTGAGCAGGTATTTGTTGCACTCGAATAGGAACTCGGCCCGTTTCTTAGTATCCCTTTCGGTATAGTATTTTTCCATATAGACCCGGGCGATGGATGCGAAGTAGTAGCTGTTGTCCATGGAATGCTTGACGGCTTCCTGGTAGTGGTAAAGCACCGTGTCCCACTGCTTTGACTTTTCGTTGGACGCGCCGATTTTGTATAGGATATTGCCGCGGATGGGGTCGATGTTGGTATAGAATATGAAAAGCAAACCGGCGATGATACTGATTACGGCGATGCCGATGGACGAGGATTTTACTATCACAGTTTTACTGGATTTTTCCGGCTCAGATGGTTGACCCAGAATTGCCCAGGCCAGGGCGATTATGCCGGCCAACAGCCAGGCGCCAAAAAATGTGATGGTGTCTATAGGTGAACTGAGCGGCGGCAGGAAGGAAAAGAGTATGAACCCGAATATGACGGTGACGACAGCCGCGGCAATTGCGGCTGTAATGGTTGAGCTCAGCTTTATTCCGGTGATGAAATACCAGGCCGCGGCCAGTGACAGCCAGCTCAGGCCGAGCAGCATAATCGCCCGGGTTATCTGGCCCGATGTCTCCACTAAGTATTGGAAGAAGAACAGGTCGAAAGCGAATATGGACAGAATCAGAAGGCCAAGTACTAAGAGACAAGAGACAGGAGACAAGTAGGTCTGCTGTTCTTTACATGCCCTTACAGGAGGCTCTGCACTCTCTTGTTTTATGTCCCTAGGGGAGGCTTCGCACTCTCTTGTTGCTGTAATAAGGACTGCCAGCAGTATCCAGAAATATGTCCTTGAGGCGGTCAGGTCGATGCCGAACTGGGTTTCAATAAAGTGTCCGATAATGGCGCTGAAGATAGCGATGGCTATGAGATACGAGTAGCGAGAAACTGGCAACGGATAGGGAAGGATGTCGGTTTTCCGCCCCGACGCGGAGTTTATCCCGCCCTTGGCGGGAGTCGGGACGCAGTTTATCCTGTAAGGGCTCACGCTTCGCAAGAGACTGATAAACAGATATATTATGCTTCCCATAACCAGTCCTATTGGCACGCCGATGGAGGAATAGATAAAAGAGCCCTGGAACAGATAAGGGATTATGATGCCGCTGATGCCGCCCAGAGCCAGCAAGGTTATTAGGACTATTGCTTTAGGCAAGCCCGTCCCGTCCAGCGGGACTGATAGGGGCTTGGTGGTGACGAGGTTGAGATACTTAAAGAATCGGAAGATAACCCCGCCGAATAATAGCAGGTACAGTATGGCGCCGATAATGCCGTTGGTGATGAGTGTGTCGAACAGCTCGTTATGCGCCCGGTCCGGGAAGGCTATCTTGTGCTCGCTGCGGACCAGTTCAGGCGGGGTGTATTTATGGTAGGGGATGAACATATTCTCCGGCCCGTAGCCGATCAGGGCGCGGCCGGTGTCGGACTTGACCATATTGGTCACGCCCTCCCAGATTAACAGCCTGACCCGGGCGGCCGGTTCTTTGGATTCGAATATCTGGCCGAATCTGCCGAACATAGGCTTGATGCCGGACAGCGGAGAATTGGGGATATTCAGGAGTAGCAGGAACCCGATCAGCAGGCTGGCGCCGGCGTAAGCGGTATAGATTATCCATTTCCGTCCGTATATGACAGCGCTTAGTGTTATAAAGAAGAACAGTCCGGCCATCAGGCCCAGGAACGGGCCGCGGCTCTGGGTCATCCACAGGCTGAGTAATTGCAATATTAACAATACGGACAGGATAATATGCTTGGCCCGGATTGGTCGTCCGAAATCGCAGATCAGAGCCGCCAGCGTTATGGGGATGACCATAATCAGGTAAGACCCCAGGAATATCGGGTTGCCCAGGGTCGAGCCGATACGGCGCGAGAAGTCGGTGTCCCAGGTGAGTGGGTCGAGCTTGAGCTTCTGGGCAAAGCCGTAAAATAATATGGGGATGCTGGTCAGGATGATGGTGGTGATTATCCGGCTTGTCTGGTCCGTGGATTTAAGCGATACCAGCGTGATGATGAATATGGCAAAATAGCCCAGCAGGGTATAGGTTCCCTGTCCACGGGAGTAGCTTCCCCACCAGCTGGTATGGAACGATACGCCGACGATGCTGGAAAACAGGTAGCTGGCAAACAGCAGTATCGTTACGGCCGAAATCCAGTTAAGCCATTTGGTGTTTTTACTGCCGGACTCGGCTTTCCTGATGATAAATGCCATAAGCATTACTATGGCTATGGAGCGGATGAGGGCGCTTTTGTCCGGGTCAAATACTGTGTTGGAGTGGTAGTTGAAGAACAGCGGAGCGATAATCAGCGCCAGCAGCCAGCAAGCCTCTATGACCTTATCGCAGAATAAACCGACTTTAGACATAAATCAATCTTACCACGAAAGCCCGAAAGTAAGGAAACACTAAGAGTTTTAACAGGGAACTAAAGAGACTTTAAAATAAAATCTCGTGCAGTCCCTGTTAGATAAAAAGTATTTTTCTATTTTCGGTATTTTTGAGTTTTCGTGGTATAATAAAATAGTGTTCTCAGAGTCTTCAGAGTCCTCAGTGGTTCAATATGGCCCAGGCCGTGCGGTTATTTCAAGAGTGCCTCTATTTTTGCCCTGAGAACTGATTCCTCCCGGTATCCGACCAGGTATTCACTTATTTTGCCTTCTTTATCGATGATTACCAGGGTCGGTATTACCATAACCCGGTAGGTCCGACGGGCCGAGCCGTCATCCCTCAAGGTGGTAAAGTCGTATTTATTGTCCTTAATGAACTTGGCAACCGTATCAGCCTCTTCATTATTTATGCCCAAAATAACCAGGCCCTTGTTCTTGAATTCGTTGTTTAGTTTTTGTATGTGAGGCAGGTCTTTACAGCAGGGCGGGCACCAGGTAGCCCAGAAGTCCAGCAGGATAATTTTGCCCCGGTAATCCTTTAGTGAAATCTTGGCACCTTCCAGCGAGCTAAGGCTAAATTCCGGCGCCGGCTGTCCGACTAGGTTGATGCCTTTTTCCTCCTTGAATTCTTTGACCAGTTTGGTATTTGCCGGAGGTATGAAAATGAATGCGCTGGCCGGTATCTGGTGGTTTACCTTGCGGTTGGAATAGTTGATATCTATAATGATGCGCTGTTTGACCGGGCGGCCGCCGTCGTCCGGAGAGTCCTTTATCATATCGGTCAGATAACGGTTTAGCAGGCTGTCATCCTTGTCTATCCATATTTTTGAGTTTATCTTATCCCAGGAATTCGGTGATTTTGTTATCTGGTCTTCGACCTCGATGATGTTAAACTCAGCGCCGTCTATTTTGTCGGTCCCGCCGAACCTGAGGGATTTGGTTACCCTCATAAACTCGGGGTAATAATCATCGGTAAAAATATGCTCTACGGACGGGTCCAGGCTGGCCCACTGCTTTATGTCATTCATAGTGATTTTGGCCGGGGCACTCTCAACGATGTATTGGTTATAATCAAGAATATATTTCCAGAGGGTCTTGCCGTCCGATACGAATTCGGTTTTGCCGGCCGGGTTGGACCTGGTCAGCCGGACCATATTGGGGCGATTTATGATGGACGTATTGATAATCACGTCTTTTTGTTTCTGCCCGGACTCTTCCTTGATTATCTCGACCCGGGCCGTGGCTTCGTATGAATTAAGGTTCCTGTAGGTCTGGAACATCTGCTTGAGGATGGCATCGGCCCGCGGGTCGATGGCCGGCTTGGCGTCCTCGGCTTTTGCCATGTTAGCAATAAAGCATAAGGCGGCCAGTGCGGCTAATAGCAGTTTTTTCATCTGATTCTTCTTCGCCAGCTTGATATTATTTTGTCAATTCGGAATAGACCTTTTCCAGAGCCCGGGAAATTACCTTATTGCCGCTGAGCACGGGCATAAAGTTGGTATCGCCTTGCCAGCGGGGCAGCAGGTGGATATGTACGTGCGAGAGCAGTCCGGCTCCGGCGTCGGCGCCGATATTTATCCCGATATTGAACCCGTCGGGTTTCATGGTTTTCTTTATCAGTTTCTTCATGGCTACTACCAGCGTCATCATCTCGCTTATTTCCTTTTTTGTCAGATTGTCGATATCAGGCTTATGGGCGATAGGGCAGATCAAGAGATGCCCGGCGTTGTAGGGAAACTTATTGACGATGACAAATCCCAGCTTGCCCCGTTTGATTATCAGGTTCTTTTTATCGGGCTCTTTGAGGGCATCGCACAGGAAACAGCGCTTGCGGTGAGACGGTTTAACATTAATATAGTCGCTCCGCCACGGTGCCCAGAGATGTTTCATATTTTAACTCCTTTAGTGACAGGTTGAACAGTTGCCCGAGGCGCAGGAACCGCAGGAGGATTTGCCCTCCCGAATGCTTTCGGGATGACTGTCTGCGGATGAGCCTTCAGTACCGCCCGAACCGCCCATCCCGAAAGCGGAGAAAAGTTTGGTGGCTTTTTTGTTCCGGCAGTGCGTGCAAGCCATATTCTTTTCGTCCGCCGAAGTGCGGATTAAAAGTTCAAATACCTTCTTGCATTTAGAGCACTCGAATTCGTATAATGGCATAGATTAGGGCAGATAACTCAGGGGGTTAACCGGTTGTCCCTTATAAAACAGTCTGAAATGCAATTGGGGGCTTTCGGCCCGGCCGGTCTGGCCGGCCTTGGCAATGGTTTCTCCCTGCTTGACTACCTGGTTCAGTTGCACCAGAATCTCCGAGTTATAGGCGTATACCGAGACAAAACCGTCCGAATGCTTGACATTGACGATTTTGCCGTATCCTTCAAACTGCTCCGAAACAAAGCTGACTACGCCGCTTTTTACCGCCTTAACAGGGTCTCCGGCTTGGCTTTGATGTTTATGCCGCCGGTACCCATTTTGCTAAGCACCGTATTTTTAATCGGCCAGATAAATCCCGATTCGGAAACCAGGTTGTCGGGCATCTTGATTTCAACATCGGGCTGGTTTGAGGCGGCCGGTTTGGCATTGATAATGGAGTTGATTTCGCTGTCCAGCCGTTTTTCCTCGTCACCGGGCAGCCGGGGCACGGCGGCACAACCGGCGGCTAGGCACAGGCATAGTATTAAAAGGCCGTATTTAATTCTCATATTGGCACCGCAAATACCTGAGCGGGCGATGGGATTCGAACCCACGACAACCAGCTTGGGAAGCTGATATTCTACCACTGAATTACGCCCGCATGTTCTGATAGCCCAGATTATGTAATAAGCGGTCATTTGTCAATAATTTGTTGACAGGAAATATATTTTTCATATGATTAATAGGTTGGTATTAACCGATTTCAACAATTAGTATAGGAGGCAGCAATGAGCGAGGCTTTATTGAAGGATTTAGTGGAAAGTGGGGCGCATTTCGGCCATAAGGCAAGCCTATGGAACCCCAAGATGAAGCAATTTATCTATGGTTCCAAAAAGCGCATCCATATCATTGATGTGCGTGAAACCGTCAAAGGCATGGTCAACGCGGCGCATCTGCTGAAAAGGATAGTCCAGAACGGCGGCGAAGCCATTTTCGTGGGTATCAAGCGCCAGGCACAGCATATCATCAAAACCGAGGCGATGCGCTGCAATATGCATTACGCCAGTGACCGTTGGATAGGCGGCACTCTCACTAATTTCGATACCATCAGGTTGCAGATAAAGAAGTTGTTCGATATGGAGAAGAAGGCAACAGACGGCACTTTGGCGATGTATAAGAAGAAAGAACAGGTCGTATTCCGCCGCGAACTTGAGCGTCTTCGGATTAACCTGGGCGGTATCCGCAATATAACCAAGATACCGGCCGTTCTGATAGCCGTTGATTACAAAAAGAGCAAGCTGGCCATTAAAGAAGCTCAGAAAATAGGCATTCCGGCCATCTGCCTTATTGATACGGACGGAGATCCTTCTGATGTTTCATTGCCGATTCCGATAAATGACGATGGAACCAGGAGCATCCAGATAGTCATATCGTATCTGGCTAACGCGATACTTGAGGTTAAGAGCAAACTTGATGTTAAACCGCTGGAAAGCAAGAATGCGCCGGCAAAGACCGTTAAAGTGATTGCCAAGACCCATGTCGCGGCTAAGATTGAAAAGCCCAAAAGCTAAATCCGGATACCGTGGATTGAAACGTAAAAGTTAGAAAGAATGTGAGGATGCCATGCCAGCTGAAGTAAATACCAAAGACGTTAAAGAGCTCAGGGATAAAACAGGCGCCGGAATAATGGAGTGCAATAACGCTTTAAGGGAGTGCAACGGCGATATGACTAAAGCCACTGAATGGATTAACAGGAAAGGGCTCGCCAATGCGGATAAGAAAAAGGACAAGGCGACTAAATCCGGCTATATAGGGTCTTATATCCACGCTAACGGCAAGATCGGAGTTCTTATCGAAGTCGCCTGTGAAACCGATTTTGTGGCCAAGAATGAGAAGTTCCAGGCGATGATAAAAGAACTCTGCCTGCAGATTACGGCCATGTCGCCGGTAGTCGTTTCCCGCGATGATTTATCCAAGGAAATGCTCCAGAAAGAACGCGAATTCTATACCCAGGAGCTCAAAGGCAAACCGCCCCAAATGATAGAAAAGATAGTCGAAGGCAAACTGGGAAAACTTTTCTATAACCAGAAGTGCCTTTTAGAACAGCTTTATGTCAAGGACGATAAGATTAAAATACACGATTTTGTCAAGGGCTATATTTCACAATTAGGGGAGAATATTGTTGTTAAAAGATTTGTCCGCTTTGAACTTGGCAAATACGAATAATGCAAAAAGTTAAGTATCAGCGGGTTGTTCTTAAGATAAGTGGGGAGAGCTTTTGCAGACCCAATGTCGGCGGTATTGACGTTGGAGTGTCCGGATTTATCGCTGATGAAATCAAAGCGGCGTCCCAGTTAGGCATTCAGTTAGCCGTGGTGGTCGGCGGCGGCAATATTGTCAGGGGCAGGCAATTCGAGAAATTAGGCATTAATATTGCCACGGCTGATTATATGGGCATGGTGGCCACGGTGGTGAATGCCCTGGCCCTTCAGGACATCCTTGAGAAGAAGGGCGCTCAGAC
>JAZDFB010000100.1:0-5139 GCA_043808305.1 Planctomycetota bacterium
ATACGCTGCCAGGTTTGATAAGAGCGACAACCCGATATTGGTAGGCGATGTCCGGTGAGCCACGGCGCCGAGGGGATCCTCCTGAAAATTATCCGGCGGCAACCAATTATCCCGCTCGCCGAAAAAAGCCTCAAAAAAACCCCATGTCCTGCGCGACAGCCCCCTGAGGAAACGGATCCGTGATTCGGACAGCCTGACTTTGCGGGAGGGAGACGGCCTGCTGATCAAAAAGGCGGCTGCCGGTGAAAACAGCCATAAGGCCAACAATACCACGGCAAGAACGTCTATGTTTTTATCCGCCAGCGCTGTACAGAGCAGAATAGAAAGGGCGGCAAGGGGAGCGATAAACATTCTTTTGTAACAATCAATAACGGTTCTCGGCGAATATAATCCCGCCTCGCTGGATGTTCTCCATTCCAACAAACGCCTGCGTGAAACAATCATGCGCCAGAATGTCGTCAGTACCGCGTCAACGCTGAAATATGCTTCATACACAAGAAAAGCAAGCGATAAACAAAACTGGACAGCATGGGTACCCAATGAGGACAACACCGAACCGGCATGAGCTTTTACCGTAATATCCGCGGGTTTTCGTATGGTTTCAACCAGCGCCATGAGCAGCAGGGGCAAACCGATGAAAGCGATTACCATCATCGGCCAGAACCATGAAGGCTGAAAAAAAAGCCATCCGGATAAAAGCAGCCATACGGCCGAAACAGGAACGAGGCTTCGCCTCAGGTTATCCAGTATTTTCCATTTCGACAAAGCCGAGATCGGATTCTTCGCTCGCGTATGCCCGAAACCTGAAACGGAAGGAAAGATCCACCGGGCGATCTGCCAGTCGCCGCGGATCCAGCGATGCCTGCGGCTGACGTCCTTTAAGTATCCCGAGGGGTACTCCTCATAAAGTTGAACATCGGTAACAAGAGCAGAGCGGGCATAGCAGCCTTCCAGCAGGTCGTGGCTTAGAATAAGGTTTTCAGGGAAGCGCCCTTCAAGAGATTTCTCGAAAGCATCGACCTCATAAAGCCCTTTTCCGATAAAAGACCCCTCATAAAAAAGATCCTGGTATACATCCGATACGGCTTTGGTATATGGATCAATGCCGGACTCGCCTCCGTACACTTTAACGAACAGGGAAGGATTATCTCCGGGATAACTAACCTCTACCCGTGGCTGCAAAATAGCGTACCCTGCGGTAACGCGCTGTTTTTTCTCATCATACACCGGACGGTTCAATGGATGAGCAATGATCCCCACCAGATCCCTGGCGACATCCCTCGGCATCCGTGTGTCCGTATCCAGCGTTATGACGTATTTCACATCCTGCAGCTGCGCCGGATCTCCGATTATTACGCTGAACCGGCCTTTTCCTCCGCCGCGAAGAAGAGAATTTAAATCCGACAGTTTACCCCTTTTTCGTTCATAGCCCATCCACGCTCTTTCCTGCGCGTTCCATCTGCGCGGCCTGTGAAAAAGGTAGAATATGGTATCTTTATGGCGCCGGTATTTATGATTGAGGTTTTCTATGCCTTCCCTGGCCTGTTCCAGCAACGCATCATCATCGGGCATCGTTTCATGCGGCGCATCGCAAAAATCTGTCAATAACGCGAAATCAACATTGGCGTCGGTATTGGCAAGATAACGCACTTCAATGCTTTCAATAAGTGATTCAACGGCCCGGCCGCTGCTCAGGATCGAGGGAACAACGGCCAGCGTATGAGCGTACGCGGGTATCCCTTCCGAAAAATCCATTTTGGGCAGCTTTTTGGGTTTGACAAGAATGGTGGAAAACCAGTTCGCCAGGGAAACGGCCGGCTGGCTGGCCGCAAAGAGCAGGGGTAAACCATAGACAACGAGCCACGGCCAACGCTGCAATCCGGCATTCCATGCCAGCAATAAAACCAGCGCGGTGGCGGCAATGGTTACAAGAGCTATCGCGCCTATATATACGATAAACGGCAGCAATGTTTTTTTCGCCTGCAAATACCCGCTCAAAGGCAACCGAAGCCCCAGGGAATGGTAAAACTGCTCTAACCCTTTATCTATAAGATAGAAACCTATATGAGCGGTTACGTCATTGCGGCCTTTCAATGCTTTTGCTTCCTGCGCAATCTGCACAACCAGCGATGACACTTCCGCTTCCGTCCGCCTGCTCCGAAGGGACATTTTTTCGATCACATGCCGGTAACGATCGCGGGTGGCAAAAGACATCGTGCCGTAATCACCAGATGGATCCTGGCGCAAAATACTCTCGACAACACTTAATTCCTCGACAAAATCGTGCCAATCCGTCACTTCCAGGAGGCGCAGGCTTTCTATCGTATTGGAGATCGAAACCTGATCGGCTGCCTGTTTCTGGCTGGTTGCCTGAATAAGCCGATCAATGGTTTCTCCCTGTTCGGCAAGCTTCTTTTCCAGCCAGATAAGAGGAAGGTTAAGAGCGGAACTCTGGACATGAAGCCATCGCACAAATTCTGCGACAAAAGAACTTGACATCGGCAGATCAATCCTGGCCATTGACGCGATCTCAAGAACAACGCCATCGGCGTCTTTCGCCGATACTTCCAGTATCCGCCTTGCCCAGTGATCGGCCTTGTCCCGGTCAATTTGCGACAACACCAGACGGGAAGAAACACGCCGCAGGTTTTCAATCAACGCCAGCCGCAGCATTATGGGAATAGCCCACAACTCGCCCAGCTTTAAATGCTGTATTGTTTGATAGGCGGATACAAAACCTGTAAGCCCTTTTATATCCAGGCGGCCGTCACCATGGGACACCATCTCCATGGCAATATCATACACACGGGGATATCCGGCCAACGGGCCCCTGATCAAATTGGGCAGTTCACGGCTGTACCCTTTCGGCAGGTATTGTTGCGCCAGGCGTATTTGTTCTTCTATAAGATAGTAATTATCCAGCAACCATTCCCCGGCGGGAGAAATCCTTCTCTTGGCTATTCCGGCTTCATTCAGCAGTTCATATGCTTCCAACAGTATTTCTTCGTTCTCTTTCAGCCGTGACAGAAGCTTTTCCTGGCCCCGTTTAAAACTTACCGTGTGTTTTCCGGCCAAACTTTTCGCATACTGCTCGAACTGATCTATGCTGAAAAGCTCGGCCCTGAGAGGCTGTTCATCAGTTATTTTCTTTATTGGCAGGACTTTTCCGAAACGCGCCTTTACAACCTGAATAGTATTCTCAATAAACTGCGGCAACACTAAATTCTCCTTTAGGCAACACTTGATTTCTTAGTATTCTAGCATATGTTGGAGAGAAAAAGAACCACCACACAAGGGATTTGAGGGGGGTCTCCGGGCTTCAGCGGCAGAACACACCGGAGGCTCTTCTGAATGAGCGAAACCACCATGCGTCCATGCGCCGCCCAGGGCCGGAAATATTCTGCGGCAGGTACTACTAAAATATAAAGCACATCTCCGAGCCAACCGCCAATCAAACAACTTCTCAAAATTAGTCAAAACCCTTATCCAAAAACAACTGATTTCATAGAACAAACAGGCCATGTCAATGATCAAGAGATTATTTTTCCTTTATAAACAGCATCAACGCAAACGCAGAAATCAAAGCCATAACTGCTTCAAAAGAAAACGCAATGGTAACACCGAACTTTTGCCACAATAAACCCATTATTACGCTTGACGGCAATGCGCTGACACCAATGGCAAAATTATAAACCCCATACGCAGAGCCGCGAATTTCGCTTCTCACCAGATCTGCAACAAACGCCTTCTCTGCAGATTCGGTCAGCCCAAAAAATAAACCATATACCGCAAAAAGAAACCAGACATGAACGGGTACCTTTGCAAACGCGAAGCCCAGATACACCAGAAAATAAATAATCCATCCAGATACAATGACTTTTTTTCTGCCAATTTTATCGGACAATATTCCTCCGGGCGTTGAACTCGCCATTTTGACGATGTGAAGCAGAATCCAGAGCAATGGCAGCACAGCTATACTGACGCCTAAGCCCCTGGCGCGCAAGAGCAAAAAGGCATCGGAGGAATTGCCTGACGTAAATATGAATACTATGAATAAAAATGCCTTGAAGTTCTTGTTAAAAATATTTAACCGTAACTTAACCGGTTCAACGGCGCGAACACTCTCCGGTTTCTTTTCTTTTACCAGCAAAAGGACTATAAACACTGCCGCTATGGCCGGCAAATATGCCAGGGCAAAAAGCGTCCTGTAATCTTTAACTGCATACGTTAATAACAACGTTGCGATTGCAGGCCCGGCGATTGCTCCTGCATGATCCATTGCACGGTTAAAACCGAAAGCCTTTCCTTTTTCGCCGGCCTTGCAGGTATCGGCAATCAAAGCATCGCGTGGAGACGTCCGTATGCCTTTACCAACTCTGTCGGCGAATCTGACAAAAAGAACATGCCAGGGATAAACTGCAAAAGCAACCATTGGCCTGAAAAGAGATGAAAGTGTATAACCTGAAGAAACGAATGCCTTCCTTTTGTTCAATCTGTCTGAAACCCAGCCAAATACAAGCTTCAAGACGCTGGCCGTACTCTCTGCAACACCCTCAATTAATCCTACAAACGAGAGCGGCGCATTTAAAACCGTGGTCAAGAATACCGGCAGCAGGGGATAAATCATCTCGCTGCTCATATCGGTAAAAAAACTTACAAGTCCAAGATAGAAAATGTTTTTTGAAAAGCCGAAAATCTTTTTTTCCGATTGCATTCTGATACCCTGTTTATGGCGGGATTTAATTACGCAGCTTTTACTTCGGCAGCAACTTCATCGAGAATAAGCAAGAATTTCTTTTCCCGGCCTTTGAGAACCTGCCAATTCCTTCGGCAATACTTAATGCTACAAATAAACCTGCCCGGTTTAGCCGGCCCTCAAGGCAGAATTCAACTTCTTCTAATTCAGGAGTTTGAATAAATCGTCAGTTAATTCGAGATGTTTCCGATTTACGTCAAACTTTTCAAAAATGAAAGGCCCTCTATTACTATTAAAGAAGCCTGAAACGGATCTTCCCCCTGGCAGGATAGCGCAAAACGAATTATCGACGATAAAGTGGTGGGAATGTTCATTGAAATGTGGTCAACGGAATAGTTTGAATTCGTGCTTGACAATATACGTAGATATATGATAGTATAGTG
>JAZDFB010000101.1:0-14188 GCA_043808305.1 Planctomycetota bacterium
TCCCACGGCGGGCGGGCTGATGAGCGCCAACCAGGTCTACAAGGTGGCAAAGCCGAATCCGCCGCCCATCCGTGCTATTGTAGGCGCAGTTGAGGCTGAGGTCCCGGTAACCGTCGCCGGGGTCGTGATTTTGGCGACTTCTTTCTGGTATTTGTTCTGAATTTGAAGGAACTCGATATCCATAGCCCGCTTGGCGGTTTCATAGCCGGGGTTGGACTGGATATAAGCAGTCTTTGCCTGGTTATATGCCTGCTGGCACCAAGGTATTTTATATTACAATCCTAATATTATCATAACAGTTCTTATAGATATCGCAAGAGTTAGAAGCCCTGAAATTATGCCCAGCGCCTGGATAAGAAAATGCGGCTTAAGCGGCAGTGTCTCGCCCGAGTCGATAAGAATCAGTCCAAGCAGCACGCCGGCGGCCAGGCCTCCGAAATGGCCGGCATTATCTATAACCTGATATCCGATAGCTCCGTAGACGGCCACCAGCACGATGGTAAATATCATCGAGTCGCTGAATGATTTTGGCAGCGCCGGCTTGCGCTTAAAGCCGAGCACGGCCAAGAAACCGATAATTCCCATAAGCCCGCCGGAACATCCGACCGAGATGCCGGATTCATTTAGCATCATCAAGCTGGCGATACTCCCAACAACAACCGAAGCCAAGAAAACAATCGTCAGGTAAGCATAATCGCAAAGCACCTCTATCAGCTTACCGAGTATCATCAGTGCGGAAATGTTCATAATAATATGAAGCAAATTGGCGTGAAGCATCGGAGCCGTAATAATCCGCCAGTATTCGCCCCGGTATACAAAACTCCCCATCAGCCCGCCGGCCATTATTGTTTGATCAAGCCCAACCAGATTCTGGATTACAAACACCACGGAAATAATTCCGATAAGCAGCCAGGTGTATGTGGCCCGCCGTATCTGTAACCAGGAATTGAATCTGAATGCCCGTGATTGGAAACTCATTATTTTCGGACTGAGCTTTCCGACGCGGTGCAAACTGACAGCGGTCTGGACTACCCAGACCAGGCCGACAAAAACCATAGACAGTATGAATAACGGCGGCATCGACTCGTCGCCGGCGCCGAATATCGCATAAGGCACAGTCCAGGCCAAGATGAAAATAACACCCAATACCAGCATGAACCAATGCCGCTTGCTGATATTGGACTTGATGGCTTCAAACAGAAACGGCACATCCGCCGGAGTAACCAGCCGCTCTGTTTCGGGCGTCCAAACCAGGAATAACGAGGATCGGTCGGAACAATGCTTTATCAAGTCATCGCGGGAGCAAGACACCGTCTTATTGCCTATCATATAGCCATATTTCGAATCCGGAGGCTTTTCGGGGAATGCCTCTTTTGATTCCCAGGGCACGCGAAAATAATTATCTGATGAATTCATATAAATTCTAAATATATTTATTCCCGTATTTGTCAATACTATCTTACCCCGGATTATTCACGCGTTTTGCGCCGTAGGTAATGGCCGTTAGCCTCGTGCGTTGTGTTCGCGGAGCGGCATCCCGCCGCAACGGGACAGGGCAGATAAAATCTGACCGAGAGGCTTACGGACGGGCAACCCCGCATTACCTTGATATTATACTTTGGCAGTTGAAGCGAAGCGACTTATACTCCAGCAGTTTGAATGTTAGTGAATTACTGCTGGGTATCCTCAGCTGCCCCTAAGGGTTCTTGTCCCAAGACCCCTTAGGGTCTAGGGATAACTCACTACGTTCGAACAGCCGATGGACTGCTAGGTATGCTGGGATAATAACGACTGAAGCCTAACAGCCAAAGTATGCTCTGCACGACAGTGCAGGGGTTTATAAATAATGCGGGGCAAGAATCATCCGGGATGATATTTATTGACAGCCAGACTTAAAATGACATAATATATCTATTATTATCATCGAAAGGAGCCGCATATGCTACTAAGAAAAGCCGTTATTTCAGCAGGCATCATGGTTGGAATATCATTGTTCATTTACGGCGCGGATGACAAGCCCAAAAACGACCAGCCGGAAAAGACATGGACCGAGTATCCGATGACCTATTCGTCTGACTGGAAGGTTTTGAAAGATATTGCCACTATTAATCCTCAGATAATGGATATTACAAACAACACTAAAGTCCCGCTGCCAAATCTAAAGGCTAAGGATAAAAAGGGGTTCCGTTGCAGCGCTGGCGGCAAGACAGCCCAGCTGGATGTGGACGGTGACAATACTTTGGAGAAAGATCTCCAGGATAAAGAGAATTTCGTAACGTACAAAATAGATTACGATGACGGCACAGCGCCCGTTCCATACGTACTCAGAGTCTGGCAAAAATCAGTCAGGAAAGTAGGCAAAGATGAAATCCCGGCATGGGCGTTCCAGCGGGCCTGCTTTATGCAAGGCAAAACGCCGCTGGGTGATTTTATCCTGATAGACGACAACAACAACGGTTATTACGACGATTTCGGGGAGGATTCCATCATCATCGGTTCGGGAGCCACCAAACAGGTGGAACTGCTTTCCTCAATAATAAATATCAAGGGCAAGTTCTACGAATGCAAAACCCATTACTCCGGCAACAAGCTGTCCTTAAAAGAATATACCGAACCACTGGGCAAGGTAGATATGCTCAGCGGGTTTAACTTCCCGAAACAGAAGATTGACAGAGTGGTTATCGGCGGCGTTGATAATGTCTACTTTAATGTCCCGCTCCAGACAAAATCCATACCCTTGCCGGTGGGCGAATATTACCTTTATTCGGCTATACTTAGTAACGGAAAATTCAAGGTCAAAGGCAATCCCGATGCTAAGTTCAAAATAGAAAATTCAGACCCTAAAACCGACAAGGACAAAGGCAAGCCGATGGTATTCTCCTGGGGTGCGCCTTTTAAGTTCATGGCTGAGCCAATATGCGAAAAAGGCGGCGTCCTTGGAAAAATGACGGCGGCTGGCTCGTACGTCGCGCCCAAGCGGGAGGATAAGCCGTTGGACTGCCCTTTTGTTAAGATGGAACTGCCTAAAATATTAGGCTGCAAGGATGAGGAGTATATCACCACGGAAATCGTCAGGGATGACAACGGCCGCCAGACAGATACAATGGCCGACATTACTTTAACTAAAATAGCCGTTGAAATCGTCGATAAAAACATAAAGAAAGACCCCAAGCCGCTTAATAAAATCGGGAATATGCACGTGGACAGCTGGATCCAGGTAGATCTATCCGGGCTTGTTGAAAAGTCAATCCCATTTTGGGAGAAATACCAATGCCCGTTGTATGATTTCAGGGGAACGGTTATAATCCGCCTGACCACCAAGAGCAGTTTATTTGGCGATCTCAAATACGAAAGCGAACTGGAAATAACCGATAAATAACCGGAATGAACGTAACACTACTCCAGTATACCAAAAACCCGGAACGGGCCATCGCTTTAGCCGCACGTTTGTGTTATTCGGATGCGGGCATAGAGGAACTTAAAGGACGGATTTCTGCCACACAAACCGGCAAACTAGTCCGGATGCTGGTCCGGATGGGCCATCATTCGGCTCTTGAACACGCTTCGTTTACCTTTGGTGTTGAGGGTGTTTCCCGCTCGCTGACCCATCAACTGGTCCGGCACCGGCTGGCTTCTTACAGCCAGCAGAGCCAGCGTTATGTCAAGGCTGAAGCTTTCGAATACGTTATTCCACCCGCCATAGAATCTAATCCAAGGCTAAAGAACATTTTTAATCAAACTATGAGCGGTATCCAAAAGGTATATAACCTTTTTACCAGACAAGGCATAGCCGCTGAAGACGCCCGTTACGTATTACCCAATGCGACAGAAACAAAAATTATAGTAACCATGAACGCTCGGGAACTGCTTCATTTCTGCCTGTTGCGCTGTTGTAACCGGGCCCATTGGGAAATACATGAATTGGCCGATAAAATGCTCAAACATGCCAAAACTATCGCACTGGCCGCGTTTGAGACGGCCGGACCAGCCTGCGTGGCAGGAAATTGCCGTGAAGGCAGGATGAGCTGCGGTAAAACAACCGAGGTCAGGGAAAAATACCGATTGTTATGAGCAAACTATTGCTCCATATCTGCTGCGGCGTATGTGGCGGCCCGATTGTCCAGAAATACAAAGATAGTGGATTTGAAGTCGCCGGATATTTTTACAACCCCAATATCCATCCTTACCAGGAATTCCTCAAACGGATTGAAGCGGTAGAATCCTTAAGCCGGCAGGAGAATGTGCCGATTTACTATGAAAGGGCTTATGGGCTGGACGAGTTCATGAAAACCGTGGCTACGCACGGGCAAATTCATAATAAACAGCGTTGCTCCCGGTGTTACAAATTACGCCTGAACCAAACCGCCCAATATGCCCGGGATAATGGATATGAAGCGTTCGCATCTACCCTTTCGATCAGCCCGTTCCAGGACCAGGCATTGATAAAAGAAATAGGCCGGAAAGAAGCTGAATCAACCGGAGTAAAATTTGTTTATGAAACTATGACTTCGCTTTACCATAAAAGCAAGGAGTTGGCCAAAGAACATAACCTTTACCAGCAACAGTATTGCGGCTGTATATTCAGCGAGTATGAACGTTATGCCAAGAAATAAAAGTTATATCATAGTTATCGTCACGGTATTTATTTTAAGCGGTTGTATTGGGCCGTCTCTTAATAATTTTTACCGTTATCAGGTATCGTTGGAATCCATATCACAACCGCCTTGCGTCCAAATTCTACTGACTGATTATCGCGAGATTTCAAGCGTAACATTAAAAATTGACGGGGCGTATACCGTCCATAGTTATTCTCCGGAACGGAGCAGGTATTTTACTTCAGCCAAGACCTGGTTGAAAAAAAGCGGCGGCAAAGCCGTTCAGGTCACTGCAACGTCAGGAGGTATTAAATTAGACGACACGGTAATTGCCAGCGATGATATCGTTGTGGTCCCGGCAGCGGGGATAATTAAAACACCATCCCGGCCTTATCAGGGCCGGATAAGAATCAGGAAGACCAATGACAAAGTCGCGCTGATAAATATAATTGACCTGGAAAGTTATCTGCCCGGCGTCATCAGCAGCGAGATGGATGAATCATGGCCTGAAGGCGCGCTGGCCGCCCAAGCCATCAGCGCTCGGGCATTTACATTTTTCAGAATCAAGCAATCAAAACTCAAACAACCCGCTATTGACTATGACCTGACCGACGACATTTATTCCCAGGTTTACCGGGGCGAGGAACGAACCGGACCGAAAACCCGCAAAGCCGTAGAAGATACCAGAGGCATTATCGTAGCATATAACGGGAAAATATTTAATTCATTATTCCACGACACCTGCGGAGGATATACCGAATCGGGCGAACTGGTTTTTAAGCTGACTCCCCTGCCGCCGCTGGTCGGGCGTAAGTGCGGATTTTGCGAGCATTCCAAATACACCAACTGGCAGGCGCGTTATTCCCAAAAAGAAATTATCAACGGGCTAAAACTCGGCAATGATACCTATATCGAAAACATTAGGCCTTTTAAAACAGCCCCGGGCGGACATATCCTGGAATTAAACCTAAAAATCAAAGGCAAACAACAGGAAATTACCTATGAAGCTCAACATTTCCGAATTTCACTCGGGCCTAATAAATTAAGAAGTTCTATGTTCACGGTCAAAAAGACCGGAGATGACTTTGAATTTACAGGCAAAGGATGGGGCCACGCCGTAGGCATGTGCCAGGAAGGCGCCAGAGGAATGTCCAAACAGGAATACTGTCCCAGGGAAATACTGGAATATTTCTACCCCGAGTCGCGAGTAATTAAAATCTATTAGGTCACTTGGCGGGAGCATCGTTCTTTTCTTCTGATTCCACATCGACTTTAGTAATCCTGATTAGACCGAAATGAACAGCCATATATATTCCCGTCCCGACAATCAATAAATCCGTAAACCTGACAATAACCAGATACGTAGCCGCATCTTCGGGTAAAATGCCAACCAAGGCGAGAATACCGATCTGACCGCCTTCGTATATCCCCAAAGCTCCCGGAGTTAGCGGCAGAACCAGAGAGATTTGGGTTAGCGTGAATATCAATGCAATTTCGCCTAAAGTAAATTCATTATGCCCTTTGAGAAAATAAAAAAATATCACCGGTTTAAGGCAAGCAATTACTATAGACATAAAATTATAGGTAAATGCCCGGGTGCCGGCTTTCCAGTCATGGCGGAATGCCTGGTGAATAAGCAGTTCAGTTCTTTCTACTTTCGGTGCCCAATCCTCCATTTTACGCCTGAATATACCCTTCCGGCCCAGCCAGCGAACAAAATCCGGGAATATCGGACTGTTTTTAATAATGCTCCGCAACGCCAGAAAAAATACCAGCCCTAATATGATATCTACAACCAACAAAGCTGTCCAGATACCTGTCGGCAAATGAAGCTGGTGGGCTTCAATCAACATAATAATCGTGCCTGTATAAATGAGCGCTATCAGGCTGGCCAACTCCTGAAACTTGGCGAACACAGCCGTGGCAAATACGTTAGTTTTAGAGGTATTATACAAGTGACCCATGTAAATTGCCTTGAGCGGTTCGCCGCCCACATACATGGACGGCGTAATGGCGCTGATGGCGTATCCAATAAACTGCCCGATGGTGGTATGCACCAATGATGCATTAATTCCGTGTGAATGAAGAACTATTCTCCAACCCAAAATGGTCAGAAAAAGTACGGTAATGGCGGTGCCAAAGTAAGCCAGGAATCCTGTTAATCCAATTTCCCTTAGGTTTTTTACAACCTTTTCAAGGCCGACCAGGCTGAATATCAGAATAATAACGCCCAAGGCTAAAATTATAAGTATTGAATATAATATGCCTTTTTTCATTTCTTCTTATGGATAGATCGCCTGGATTCATAAGCATCAACAATATCCTGGACCAGCGGGTGGCGGACGATATCGGCCTTGGTTAAATAAGGGAAGGCCACGCCTTTGGTATCGCCCAGGACAGCCTGGACTTCGACCAGCCCGGAGACTTTTCCCGGAGGCAGGTCAATTTGAGTGATATCGCCTGTGACAACTATTCTGGAGCCGTTACCCATGCGGGTCAGGAACATTTTCATCTGGTCCGAAGTAGTGTTTTGAGCTTCGTCAAGGATGATAAAAGCGTTATTAAGGCTTCGGCCGCGCATATAGGCCAGCGGAATTACTTCAATAATATTGTTATCTATAAGCCGCCGCAGTTGCTGGTATTCAATAAAACTGCCTAGGGCATCATAGAGCGGCCTTAAATAAGGATTTACTTTTTCTTGGTAATCACCCGGTAGAAAACCTAATCTCTCTCCGGCTTCAACGGCTGGTCGGCAAAGGATTATTTTGCGCACTCCATTCTGCTTAAACACGGTCAAAGCCTGGGCTACAGCCAAATATGTTTTGCCTGTACCGGCCGGACCGATGCTGAATACGATCTCGTTGTTCTGCATCGCCTCCAGGTAGCGCGCCTGGCCCTCAGTCTTGGGCTGAATTGTGATCTTTGCCGCCCCGACTGATGAAGAGGATGCCTTTTGTTCCGGTGTCTCATCGCGGCCTTTGGCTTTATTTATCAAATCGGCCACCATAGCGTCGTTGACAGGCCGGGACGAAGATATGAGCTTATAAAGTATATTGGATGCTTGGGCCACGTCACGGTCAGCGCCGATTATCTTAATATCACGGTCGTGCACCGCAACTCCGACTCCGCACTCGTCCCGGATGAGCTTAAGATGGCTGTCATAAGGCCCGAAAATATCTATCAGGTACTTTCCGCTAGGCAATCTGATTTTACGCGTTATTTTCATTTAATATATCACCAATAGTATAATTCGCTTACTATCAAAGCAATCGGAATACCTATAAATAGACTATCAACTGTATCCAAAATACCGCCCAAACCGCCCAGATACTTACCAGAATCCTTTATCTGGCAATGGCGTTTAAACATAGACTCTAACAAGTCACCCAGCTGGCCGAAGAAAACGATGGTAAAATTAGCAGCAAAAAAATGGCTAATTTCATAAAAGGCAATCCTAAGTTATTACCCATTATGTAACACAATAAAAATCCGCTTAAAGCACCGCCAAGAATCCCGATGATAAATCCTTCAACCGTTTTATTGGGGCTTATGGTCGGGGCTAATTTGTGTTTACCCAGCCAGTTGCCTCCGAAATATGCCAGCGAATCAGCGATTTTGATTATGGCAATCACATAAATCAGTCTAGATAACCCGTAACGGTCATAAAAGGCAAAACTGCAGATAATAGGGACAAAAACATAAATAAATCCGATGATATAAACAAAAATATGCGGGTAATTATTGATATGGAAAATATAGTAAATCATGGCTGTTAGCAAAAAAACAGACAAAAAGACAGGGATAAGGCTGTAAGCCCGATAGGTGAAAAAGAATGTTGATAATATCAACCAGCCAACTATGATCACAATAGGTATTATTTTAGGCGTCTTTATGCCGATATTCTTATACATCCCGTAAAACTCCATAAGGCTGGCCATAGCAACAAAACTAAGCAGTAAAGTAAAACCAACCTTAGACTGGAAATGATAATCCGAATAGAATAGCGCGGAAATTATCGCAATGATTATACTTGCCGGAATGATTCGTTTCTTAAGCATTAACCTCGCCCTCCAAATCGGCGTTCGCGGTGGCTGTAGTCATTTATAGCCTGAAGCAGATGCTCCTTATCAAAATCAGGCCAATAAACCGGCGTTACCCATAATTCCGAATATGATGCCTGCCAGAGCAGGAAATTACTCAAACGCATTTCGCTGGCTGTCCTGATTATCAAATCCGGGTCAGGCATATCCGGATCATAAAAATATTTCTTAACCAGATCATCGGTTATATTCTTCTGGTCAATTTCTCCAGCTTTAACCGCGCCGGCTATTTTAATCACCGCATCGGTTATTTCTGTCCGTGAACCATAATTAAGAGCCAGCCTTAGCACCATTCCTGTATTAGAAGAGCTGTCTCTGCTGATCCTTGCTATTTCGTCGCGGACATTGGCCGGGAGCTCATCAATCCGGCCAATTACCCTAAAACGGAGGTTGTTTTTCATAACCTCTTCGTATTCCTGCTTGAGATAATTATACAACAAACGCATCAGGTAGTTGACCTCGTATTTGGGCCGTTTCCAGTTCTCGCGCGAAAATGCATAAAGAGTCAGTTCTCTAACGCCTATCTTCCCGGCTTCTTTGATAATCCGACGGACCGCATCGGCACCGGCCTGGTGACCCCTCATTCTGGACAGTTTACGCTCCTTAGCCCAGCGGCCGTTACCATCCATTATTATTGCGATATGTTCGGGGATCTTCATTTGAAAATAGTTTGTCTGCGGTCAGCGCCAATGGATATAATATCAATCGGCGTATCCAGTGATTTCTGAATAAAATCCAGATACTTTTTGGCCGTATCCGGCAAGTCGCGATATGTCTTAAAAACCGATATATCCTTTTGCCAACCCTTCATCTCCTTATAAATTATGCCACAGTTATACAAAATATTTACATCGGACGGGAAATGGCGGATAATTCTGCCCTTATTTCTATATGCAACTACTACTTTAATGGTTTTGAGATGGCTTAAAACATCAAGCTTTGTTATGGCAATCGAGTCAACGGAATTTATTTCTGTGGCATACTTAGCGCTGACCAGATCCAGCCAGCCGCATCTGCGCGGTCGCCCCGTAGTGGCACCAAATTCCCCGCCACGCTGGCGCAGGGTTTCGCCCAAGGCGCCGGTTAATTCGGTCGGGAAAGGACCGCCGCCTACCCTGGTGGTATAGGCCTTAAGGATGCCGATAATGCCGTTAAATTTCTTAATAGTTATGCCGATACCTGCCGAAAGACCGGAAATATCCGCATTAGACGAGGTTACAAACGGGTAAGTTCCAAAATCAACATCCAGAAGAGTCCCCTGGGCACCTTCAAAAAGCATCCGCTTGTTATTTTTCAGGGCATCCATCAGCATCGCCCTGGCATCAATAACGTAAGGCTTCAGTTTCCGGGCATAATCAAGGTACTCGTCATATATTTTCTGCCATGACAACGGCTTGAGACCAGCCGAAGAAATCAGGATATTTTTCTGTGCCAAATTAGCTTTTATCCGCTCCTTAAGATAGGATTGATTGAATAAATCAATTACTCTAATGCCGATTCTGGCGTATTTATCGGTATAGCAAGGACCGATGCCACGTCCGGTAGTGCCTATCTTATTCTGGCCTAAGTTGTTTTCCGATATGTCATCCACAACTTTATGATAAGGCAGAATCAGATGCGCCCGGTCGCTGATATAGATATTATTCCTTATTTGAATACCTTGTTGGCGTAGCTGTTCCAGCTCTTTAAGAAACTGTTCGGGGTCTATAACAACCCCGTTGGCAATAACGCAAATAACACCCGGATGAAGTATTCCAGAAGGTATCAGATGCAAAACAAATTTATTCCTACCCAGCACAACAGTATGGCCGGCGTTATGACCGCCCTGGAATCTGACTACGAAATCTGCCTGCCTTGAAAGTATGTCTACTATCTTGCCTTTGCCCTCATCGCCCCACTGTAATCCCACGACGCACTTAACACTCATAAAATCAATAAATCAAAATCTAAGTAATAAACGATTCTTAAAATACAATACGAATGCAAACTGGAGAACGGTCTATTCTGGAGCAGGGCTATTACCGGCTTCTTTCTCATTTTTATTGGTTTTGTCGGCCCATATTTTAGTCTCAGTGGTTGCATTTGGTTTATCCGGGAATAATTCCTTTAAAGATTCGTCCATTTTAGTCATTAACTCTTTTACGCTATCCGGAATATCTTCGTATTCGGCTAATACAAAAAGTAAATATTTCACTTCTGAAGAAAGACGTTTAATGGTTTCCTCGCGCATTCGTAATTTAACGGCTAAGTCATTCAAATCAGTAGCTATATTTTTTAAATAATCGTCTTTTCTCAAAACTATCGTAAAATCATAGTCTTCATTAATAATTCGTTTTATGCTTTGCTGAATTCTGTAAGCTGCACCGACAATCCGATGCGAGAATCTGACCAAGCATACACTGAAAATAATTACCATCAGGACAATTAAAATCAGGTCAAGATGGACCATATAAATAATCTCTGTCCACTCAAAAGATGAAGATCGTTTGAATACCAGTATTCCCAGGAATACAATACCGACCGTAACAAACATAAAAAGAACTGCGAAAACAACCCAACTCAAAATATAGCTGTACTGAAACGGTTTATCAATCAGATAAAGTTTACGTTGATAGCGGTCTTTTTCCATAGCTTTAAATATTACTGTTGAGTGTGTAAACACACAATTCACCGCACATAGTACAACCGGCTATTGTCTCCGGTTTATTCTTCCCTGGGCTTTTACGCATATTGCGGTAGAGCCGCGATTTTACCGGGTCCAGCGCCGAATTAATCTGCTCTTCCCAATTGCATTTACGGCGCAGTTTGGAAAAAGATTTATTCTTCTCCCAAGCAATCTTATTTCCTTTGGCAATGTCAGCGGCTTGCGCGGCGATGCGCGCGGCGATAACGCCCTCACGGACATGTTCTTCTGACGGCAGGCCAAGATGCTCCATAGGCGTTACATAACAGATAAAGTCAGCCCCGGCCCATCCGGCCACGGCGGCGCCTATTGCGGAAGTTATATGATCATACCCCGGAGCGTCATCAATTACCAACGGCCCAAGGACGTAAAAAGGCGCACCGTCGCATAACTCCTTCTGGAGCTTTACCTGAGCCTGTATCTGGTTTAACGGCACATGACCCGGACCTTCAATCATCACCTGGACATCGGCAGCGCGCGCCCGCCTGGCCAATCCGGCCAGAACCATCAGTTCATGAACCTGAGCCCTATCGAACGCATCAGCTATCGCACCCGGCCTGAGCCCGTCTCCCAAGCTCAAAGTGGCGTCGTATTCCCTGGTCATATCCAGCAACCGGTCAAATTCGGAGTAGAGCGGGTTTTCCGCTTTATGAAGCCTCATCCATTCGGCCAATATAACCCCGCCTCGGCTGACCATGCCGCCGACCCGCCCGTCCTGGGACAAATCCTTTACTACGTCGCGGGTAACACCACAGTGAACCGTGATAAAATCAACACCCGATTTAAGGTGCGCCTCAACCGCGTTGAATATGTCATCAGCGGTCATCCTGCGGATGAGGTCTTTCCTGTCGCCGGTGGCCGCGCCGCCCACAGCTGCCTCGTAAATCGGCACGGTACCGACAGGAATGCGACTGGACTTAATAATAATCTTCCTGATCCGCGAGATATCACCTCCGGTGGAAAGATCCATGACCGTATCAGCGCCCGACTCTTCAGACGCTTTAAGCTTCTTTAATTCCAACTTCTCGTCAATCCCCTGCGAGGACGTACCGATGTTGGCATTCACTTTGGTGCGCAGGCCTTCACCCACGCCGCAGATTACTTTCTGCGGAATATTCGGCTTGCCGGCCCAGCGGAGTTTATTGGAAAGAATAACAGCATGACCTGACTTTATTTTATCCCTGATATAAGACGGCTCCAGCGACTCCATTTCTGCCGCCGCTTCCATTTGAGCCGTAATTTTCCCGGCCTTAGCCATCTTAAGCTGCGTCATACTTCCATTATTTCTTTGGTTTTTTTGATTAACAGCTCGTCGATCTGCTTTTCATACTTATCGGTCAGCTTCTGGAGGTCTTCCTTCAGCCTGAACTTGTCGTCTTCGGTAAGAGCTTTTTTCTTCTCTTCTTCCTCAACCTGATGAAGAGCTTCGCGCCTGACATTCCGCACGCTGATCTTGGTTTTCTCAGAAGCATCTTTTGCCATCTTGCTTAATTGCTTACGGCGGTCTTCGCTCAGGTGCGGAATTGCCAGCCTGATCATCTTACCGTCATTGGCCGGAGTAATACCGATATCTGATTTTAGAATGGCTTTTTCCACTGACTGAAGCACTGTCGCGTCATACGGCTTGATTATCATCAAACGCGCCTCGGGAATCGATATGTTGGCCAATTGCTTGAGCGGCGTCGGAACGCCGTAGTAATCAACCCGGACGTTATCAACCAGGGACGGGGTAGCCCGGCCGCTGCGGATGCCTTTAAATTCATTATTCATCGCTTCTATGGCCTTGGACATCTTCTGCTCGCTATTTTGCATAATCTGCTGAGATAACATAAACTGCTCCTATCAGGAAATAATCGTACCCACATTTTCGCCCCTGATGGCTTGGACAATATTTCCTTTTTTGTTGAGGTTGAATACTATCACCGGTATTTTGGTTTCCATGCACATGGTTACTGCGGTGGAATCCATAACCTGTAATTTACTCTTTATGACCTGCATGTAATTAAGATGTGTGAATTTCTTGGCAGACCTGTTAGTTTTAGGATCGGCGGAATAAACGCCGTCAACTTTTGTGGCTTTAAGAAGCACCTGTGCATTAATCTCGATTGCCCTGAGAGCCGCCGCCGTATCCGTCGTGAAATGCGGATTCCCGGTACCGGCCGCCAGAATGACAACCCGCCCCTTTTCCAGATGGCGGATGCACTTTCTGCGGATAAAAGGTTCGGCCACCGCCTCCATCGGGATGGCCGTCATAAGCCTGGTCTGAGCTCCCTTCTTCTCGAGGATGTCCTGAAGGGCCAGGGCATTCACCACCGTGGCCACCATCCCCATATAATCAGCTGTGGCAATATTAATGCCTAATTTCTCGAATTGTTTGCCCCTGACAATGTTCCCGCCGCCGACTACCACAGCCAGCTGAGTGCCTAACTGGGCCGCAGCCTTGATCTCATCAGCTATAAACCCGGAAACCCCAACATCTATACCGCCGACGTTGGGCCGGCAAAAGCTCTCCCCGCTGATCTTAAGAACAACCCGCTGATACTTAACTTTTTGCATTATTCGTATTTGCCAAGTTCAAAGCGGACAAATCTTTTAACAACAATATTTTCCCCGAACTGCGAAATATAGCTCTTAACAAAATCACTTATTTTTATCTTATCGTCTTTGACATAAGGCTGTTCCATAAGGCATTTCTGGGTGTAGAAAAGCTTCTCCAGCTTGCCTTCGACTATTTTCTCCACCATTTGGGGTGGTTTGCCCTTGACTTCCTGGGCATAAAACTCGCGTTCTTTCTGAAGCATTTCCTTTGA
>JAZDFB010000102.1:0-9272 GCA_043808305.1 Planctomycetota bacterium
TGAATAGTAAAAAACGAATTAAATGAAGAATTGGGGCAAAAAGAGGGGGGGGAGTCCCCCCACCCCATTATCGCTACTCATACGGTCTATGGTCAAAAGAAATGGCATCTGTAATAGAAACAAACGGCATTTCTAACCAAAAAAGGCGCCATCTCTTATAATCTTATTGTTTTGCACTGATGATAAGGCTTGGCATTGGTTATCAAGCTAAACCGTGCCGGTTGATAAAAGACTACGGTATGCCTGATGAAAGCTGAAATTTTGGAATTGGGGTATGAATCCTTTTAGGTTACTTAATTTACCAGACGGTTTGAGTAACTAAATAAAGATTTGTCATTCCCTGATAAAACCGAAGCGTTTATTTTGCGCGGTCATTTTGATAAAGTTCAGCAAACTCCGCCGGAACGCCTCTTTCCCCTGCCGCCGGCGGCTTTCTATATAAGCGATGCGGATACGCCTGTATCCGGCCGGAAGCCTTTGGAAATTTCTCCAGGCCGGCTTATTTATTTTGAGTGGCTTAAGAATATCATCGGCTATAGTGAATAGTCCCGGTTTATCATCGGCCGGGTCGAAAACATGAGCCAGGGCGTCCAATCCGGCCCGGGTCATCCTGCGCCGGGCAATCAGATTGCGCACCCGCTCCTTGTTGGCTTGCGAAAACCCGCTGGTCTTGCGCCTTGGGGAAAATCTCTGGACAAACCGTTCGCGGTCCAGGTGTTTTATGATGCTGTCAATCCAGCCGTAACAAAGCGCTTCCTCTACCGCGTCATTATAAGGAATGCGGGGTTTGCCGGTGGCCTTTCTGTAATAAACCAGCCAAATCTCTTTTTTGGTCCGATGGTTCTTGGCCAGCCAGGCGCGCCAGGATTTCCGGTCCTTGACATAAAGTGTTTGGCCTAATTCCATAAGATGTATCCCATATCCCCTGCCTGCTCCAGGGAATTCTTACTTTTTAACCGCCCGGACCTTGATGCTGACCACGGACTTGGCCGCGGCCTGCACCGCTTTGGAACTGATATCCAGCGTCTGGGCTAATGCCTGAGCCGTCGGGTCGTTGGCCATATACTTTATCGGGTAGGCGTCCTCGTCGAGTATCGCCACCTTGCCGAACCCGGCATCTTTGACGGCCTTGATATACTCGGACTTCATCACCGCGCTGGTCAGGCATCCGACATAAGCACCGATGGATTTCTTTATGGCCGCGGGCATGGGCTTGACCATGACGATATCGGAAACCATCAGCCGTCCGCCCGGCCGCAGGACCCGGAACGCCTCCTTGAACACGGCCGGCTTGTCCGGCGACAGGTTGATGACGCAGTTGGAAATAATGATATCAACCGAGTTGTCGTCCACGGGCAGGTTTTCTATCTCGCTGGCCCTGAATTCGACGTTGGCGTAGTTGCCTTTGCGTGCGTTGGCCCGGGCCTTGGCTATCATCTCGGGCGTCATATCCACGCCGATGACCCGACCTTTGGGACCGACTTTACGAGAGGCCAAAAAACAGTCGAACCCGGCGCCGGAGCCCAGGTCCAGCACCGTTTCGCCCAACTTAAGCGATGCCAGCGCCAGCGGATTGCCGCAACCCAAGCCCAGGTTGGCGCCTGCCGGCACATCGTTTATCTCGGCATCGCTGTAACCGATGCCCCGGCTGATGCTCTGGGTCTGACCGCCACCACAACCGCATCCGCTGCTACAGCAGGATGATTCGCTTTTGGCTATCTTGCCATAGCCGGCCTTGACTATTTTCTTTATGTAGTTCTTCTTCATATTAACCTCTTTCTAAACACAGATAAACTCGGATAATTTAATAAGGAGACCAGGAAGCCAAGAGTATTTTCGTGGTCTCCCGGATTTATTATTAATACTAGTAACAGTGACTTTATCCTTACAGGAGGCTTCGCTCAAAGACCCATAGAAAACAATATATATTCCAAACCTAAGTTAACCCTGCTCCGGCGGGGTTATTACTTCGCTTCAATGCTCACAACGCATCTTTTCAGGCCCTGGGCGTTACGCCCTTTAAAAAGCCGGTCGATAACAAGCCACTTAAATGTTTTGGCTTCGCCGGGCGACATCTCTATTTGGCCGATGATTCCAAGTGGGATTAAGCTGTCCTGGGCAATCTTGCTGCCGGAGCCGTCGAAGAACTCAAGTCTGATATCCCCCAGAGCAAACACTTTCAGGTCGGAGATGTTCTGGATAACGCCTTTTACGGACAATTCCCATCCTCGGATATGCCCGTTCAAAGAATCAAGGCGTGTTTCAATGCCCACATCACTAAGCCGCAGATGCTCAGATGACTTGGTTTCTATTGTTATATCAAACCCTTTGATACGGGGTTCAATTGATTTGAAATAGACAACGATAGCGCATAAAATACAGGCTACAATCCCGATGGCTATTTGAGGAGTTTTGCTGGGTTTCCCCTGATTCCCATATTTCAGGAACGCCTTGCTCATTTTTTACCGTCCAATCTTATTTCAAGCTGGCTTGCACTAATCCCAAATCTACGCTTGGGATAAGGTGTCAGTAAGCTCACTTCGTTCGCACTGACACTAACTTCCCGTCTTTATCAAAGATTATTTCCGCAATAGGATTATCATTAATTATTTCTGCAATGGTAATATCATACTTAAGAACCAATATCTGATACCCGCCGTCCTGAACTATTTTTCCTGCGTAATGAGCATTAACCAAATCATTAAAATTATCCTTATTGTCTTCCGGCCTGTTTGAAAGCTGCAGTTTACGCTTGGATAACACCAGTGAAGTAACAAGCTTGGTGATTTTAACAGCTTTTTCCCCGGTATCGGCATCCTTTAAATAGGGCTTCAAATCCTCTGCGCTTTTTATCTCAAAACACCTGCCATTTGGGACAACCATCCAATAGCTTATGAATGATCCATCTGGGACCGATTCTCTACGCATGAGGAAACAGGCGTTTACCGCCAATATTTCTTCTTGGCCGGCCAATAAGTCTTCGAATATCCGGCTGACGGATATATTTTCGCCTTTGCCTTTTACTTTTTCCGCGGCAATTTTCAGGGCCTCCGGGCTGACATCGGCGCTGGGCGTTTCTTTTATAAGCACAGCTTCTTTTGAACACCCGATGACAACAATCAAAATCAGGATAATACCAATCAGCTTTTTCATAATCAACCTCCTGTATATTGGACGCACATTCGCTATGCTCAGTGTAAACAGATGAACGCGGATTTTCAGGATATAATCTGCGTGCCGAAGGCCTGCGAAAATCAGCGTACTATTTATTAATAATCTCCTTCCGCTTAATCAGCTTACTATTCCTGAGCGTATTGACAAGTATTTTGTCCGCCGGGCCGGAAAGCATCTCCAGCGGCGAGAAACCCCGCTTCACGGCCAGTATCAAAGTAATGCCCAGCGTAATGGCGGTTATCAAAACATTGGGCCAGGCGTTCAGCGCCCACTGGCCGATCCAGCTTAACTGCCAGTCAGAGAACGGCCATAAATACGGTATCGGCCAGGGATAACCCTCCGGCCCGCGGGAACCGATTAGGTCGCACAGCAGGTGTATATGGAATATCGCAAAAACCATAAGAGCTGTTTTCCAGCTTCGCTTGGATATCAAAAATCCCAGACCGGTT
The DNA here is from genome assembly GCA_043808305.1 of Planctomycetota bacterium. GTDB lineage: Bacteria > Planctomycetota > MHYJ01 > JACQXL01 > JACQXL01 > JBBAAP01. The sequence goes on from JAZDFB010000102.1 coordinate 3,624, forward strand.
ACTAATAACCCGAACGCCAGATTATGGGCCAGAATATGATGATAACTCTGGTAATAATAATAAGCGTTGGGTTGAGGATTTCGTGCTAAGAAATCGGCGATTAATCCTATCCCGTCGATATCAGGGGCAATCCCGGCAACGGTGATAATGGCCCGATCGGATCTATTCGAACCGGCCGCATTGGCCACAAGCCAGCTGTTAAGGAAATGGGTTACCGGATTCATAATATCACAGGCATAGAGTTACAAAGTTACAGCGTTGCAGAGTTATCCTATTCGCTACGCTCAAGGATCTAAGAGCCACTAACACTCTTTATTCGAAGTGGCTCTAAGACCATATTACAAAGTTCCCAGGGATAGCAAAAAGTTACGCCTTGCTTATGTTTTTTATCAATATCCAGCGAGACGCAATAACCGTTTTTAACCTTGTATCTGTCCATAAAATATTCCATGGGCGTATAATTAAAACCGGATTGGGATAATTTGGCCTCAAAGGGCAAGGCCGACTTGCCTTTGCGGATAATAAAATCTATCTCCTTTTTATCCTGGGTCCGCCAGAAAAATAAATCCCGGTCCATTCCGTTCTTTACAAATTCCCCGAAAACAGACGTCTCAAACATATTCCCCAACACGGTTTTGGAAAACGTCTTAAGCCATAGGAGATTGGCTATCCCGGTATCATAGAAAAATACCTTGGGGGTTTTGAACAGCTCGGAACGCAGATTTGAACTGAACGGGCGCAGCAATTTCAGGATATAGGTATTCTCCATCAGAAAAAGATAATGCTCCACGGTAATCCTGGACAGCCGGCTGGTATTGGCCAATTCCACCACATTGAGCAATTTTCCGCTCTGCTCGGCCAGAATCTCCAGCAGCTTGTTAAACTTCAGGACGTCTTTCACCCCGGCCAGGTCGCGGATATCCTTCCTGATATAAGTGTCTATAATCTGCTGAAGATATGTTTCTTTAAGGGCCAGGTTGCGCTCCATGGTTATCCGCGGATAACCGCCCAACAAGATATATTCGCGGTATAACTTTTTCATTTCCTCTACAGCCAGTCCGGAAAGAGATTTGGCGCCGTAATCTATATGATAACCCTTGAATAAAAGAAACTCTCGGAAATTAAGCGGATAAACCGCAAAATTAACGGTCCGGCCCACCAGCGACTCCTTGAACTTGCTTTTTATCTCAAAACTGCTCGACCCGGAGACGAATGATTTTATCTTGCCGCCATAATGGTCATGCAGCAGTTTAAGGAAGTTGGAAGGATTCTTCAGGTATTGTATTTCATCAATAAAAAGATACAACCGTTCTTTGCCCAGAAAACCCCTTTCCTTGAGGTATCCGATAAAATCTGGCAGGCCCGAATCCAGGAGCTGGACAAACCGCAGGTCTTCCAGGTCGATATAAACAGTCCGGCGTTTTTGGGCTGATAACTCGTCCTGCAAATATTTCATAATAGAGGTCTTGCCTACCTGGCGTGCGCCGTGCAGGACAATCACGTCGTCCGACTTGATGAATTTCCTTATGTCTTTTACCGCTTCGCGCTCCAGCAATTTCATACAACCTCCTGCCGTTACATCTTAATATAACTGATACCGGACTATACATTATATTAAATATAAAGTCAAGTATTATTATCCGGCATGTAGTAAATAGGGGCTCCAACTGGCACTAACCGCAGACTTGTAGCGAGTGTAACGAATCTGTTAGGCAGATTTTAATAATAATGCGATAGGCGAAGTGCCCGAGGCTCAAATGAGCAGAATCACATTTGAGCTCGGTTAGTTTACTTTTTATCTGACTTAAAGACTTCTTTTCCCTTTGCGTAAGCCGGAGCATGATGCAAGCCTTCTGTTTTGATAGCGCCCTGAAGGCAGCTTTCGGCGCAGACCCAGCAATAGACGCAACGGAACGGGTCGTAGGTAAGGTTCTTTTCCTTTTCGTTGACCTCGATAGCCCCGGCCGGGCAGACCCGCTGGCAGTCGCCGCACTGGTCACACTTGGCCTGGTCAAAGGTCAGCTTGCCGCGAGCCCCGTCCAACGGCGGGCGCACTTCAAAAGGATACTTCCGGGTGGCCGGCTTGGAGAACAGATTTTTGATAACCCTGCTTAGCATTGTGCTCATAATAAACTCTCCTATTGCAAATCTTTTGCCACGGAGACCTAGAGTTCACAGAGGCCAAATTAATAACTGCTCCGTGTTCTCTGTGGTCAATTATTCGCTGTTACAAAGATTATTATATCTTACCTCTCCGTGCAGGAAATGCACGGGTCTATGGATAATACGATCACGGCCAGGTCGGCTATTTCGCAGCCAGGCAGCATCACCAGCAGTGTCGGGATATTGGCAAAGGTCGGAGTCCTGATTTTAAGGCGTTCCAGGTAGCGGGTGCCGTTACCTTTGATGTAATAGAACACCTCGCCGCGCGGCTGTTCGACCCGGGAGATGGCTTCGCCGTTGGGCCAAGACTTGGGGTAAACTCTTATTTCGCCGGCCGGAGCTTTGTCCAGCGCCCGGTTAATCATTCCGATGGACTGGTATACTTCCTTGGTCCGGACCAGTGCCCGGGCGTAACTATCGCCCTCGGTTTCCAGGATAGGTTCAAAATCTATATCGCCGTAAGCGGCGTATTTGAGCGTGCGCAGGTCGTGGTTGCGCCCGCTGGCCCGGCCGGTCGGCCCGACTGCGCCCAGTAACAAGGCCTGTTCCTTGGTCAGCACGCCCTTGCCCACGGTCCTTACTTTTAGGGTATAATCTGTCAGGAGCACCGGCAGTAGTTCGTCCAGTTCTTCCTTGACCTTGGCCAGTTCGGTCTTTATCCGGGCGGCCATCTGGGCGTCTATATCGCGGCGCACGCCGCCGATGACGCAGGCGGACTGGATGACCCGGTTACCGGTGGTCATTTCCAGCAGGTCGAGCACTTTTTCCCGGATGCGCCACATCTGCATGAATAATGACTCGAACCCAATGGCATCGGCCAGCAGTCCCAGCCAGAGCAGATGGCTGTGCACCCTGGACATTTCGGCCCAGGCGGTGCGCAGGTATTTGGCGCGAGGGGTGGCCTCTATGCCGAGCAGGTCCTCAACGCCCTGGCAGTAGGTCATGGCGTGGATAAAACTGCAGATGCCGCAGGTGCGCTCGATGAGGTGAACGGTCTGCTGGAAATCTTTTATTTCGCCGCCCTTTTCGATGCCGCGGTGGACATAACCTATCTGGGGAATTGCCTCGATTACCTTTTCGCCCTCGCATACTATCTTAAGCTGGAGGGGTTCGGGTAAAACCGGGTGCTGCGGACCAAACGGAATAACTGTCTTGTGCATAAATGTCTCCTGTTATATCTTGTTGTATATTATCAAGCCCACCTCTCAGCGGACTAACTTCTGGTTTTATACATGGGCTGATAACTATCAACCCAGTATAGTTGGCAGTATTCCGCTAAAGCGGAACTGCCAGACTAAAATTCTGTCCAGTCGCAGCCCCAGCAGCGGCCGGCTTCTTCGCGGGCGGCCTTTTCGTCCAGTCCCAACTCAACCTCTTTGAAACCGTCAGCCCGCTTATTGGCGTCCATACAGGGATTCTGGCATTGCTTGCTTTCCTTGGGCTTGGCTTCAGGCTTTATCCGAGTGACAAACTCGTCGCCCTCGACCTTTTCCTCGGCGGCCATAAAGCCGTCGCCGCCCAGGTATTTATCTATCTGCGAAGCGGCTTCGCGCCCGGTTTTGACGGCTTCAACCACCGAAGCCGGACCGGTAACGATATCGCCGGCCGCGAACACGCCCTTTATCTTGATTTCATCTATCTTGCCCTTCTTGTTCAGGGTTACGCCCATGTTAGGCGGCAGTTCCGCGGACTGGCCGATGGAAGAAATAATCGCGTCGGCCTCAATAACGAAATCGCTGCCCGGTATGGGCTCGGGCCTGGGCCGGCCGCTGGAATCCAGCGCGCCCAGTTTCATCCGGATGCAGGTCACGGCCACCTTGCCGTTCTTGTTTTCTATCTTGGTCGGGGCGCAGAGGTTTTCTATCTTGATGCCTTCCTCCAGCGCTTCGTGTATCTCTTTTTCCGATGCGGGCATTTCCTTCTGGGTCCGGCGGTAAAGCATGGTCACTTCCTTGCTGCCGGTCCGGCGGGCGACCCGGGCCGCGTCGATGGCCGAATTGCCGCCACCCACGACCAGCACCTTGTTGCCCAGGCTGACCTTCTTGCCCAGGTTGACTTCGCGCAGGAAGGTAACGCAGTTATGAACGCCCTGGCAGTTCTCGCCGGTCACGCCCATTTCCATATTCTTGTGTGCGCCGGTGGCCACCAGCACGGCGTTGTAACCTTCCTTTAACAGGCTTTCGACGCTTTCAACCTTGGCATTAAGCTTTATTTCAACGCCCTGCTGTTTGATGATATCTATTTCTTTATCCATAATATCACGGGGCAAACGGTATTCAGGAATACCCGCTATCATCATACCGCCGGCTCTGGGCAATGAATCGAATATGGTTACGGCGTGGCCTTTGCGTCCCAGATAATAACCTGCAACAAGTCCGGCCGGTCCGGCGCCGATGACGGCAATTTTCTTACCTGTCCTGGGGGCGCTGGATTTGGGCACGCCCAAGCCGATTTTATCGGTGATGAACCTTTTAAGCATTCTTATCATAACCGGTTCGCCTTTGAGGCTCTGGCGGCAGTTTATTTCGCACGGGGCAAAGCAGACCCGGCCGCAGATGGCCGGCAGCGGGTTGCGGCGATAGACTGTTTCCAGGGCTTCGGCGTATTTACCTTCGGCTATCTGGCGGACGTAACGCGGCACGTTGATTCCGGCCGGGCAGGCCTCGTGGCAGCGGCCCCTTTTCCGGGGCGCCATCTTCATTATCTCGCTGTAGGTCTTAACCATCGGCTTCTGCGGAGAGTCCTCGGTCAAAAGGAATTTCTGGTGGTAATCCAGGGCTAGGCCGGTGAATTCCACGTTAAAGATATCGTGGATTTCGTTTTCAATCAGCACCGCGGCCAGGTAGATGGAAGAAATCGAGGGCACTTCTTCGCCTTTCTTGAAGCTCAGGCGGACATTGGTCAGCTTGTAGCTGTCGTCCGCAAAGTGGTAGATAATTTCCATCTTGTCCGGATGCTCCACTCCGGAAGCCGTGGTGAAACGCATGCTTTTCGCGAACAGCTTCTGGATGGTCGGGATAAAATCGGATTTGGTAACAATGATTTCACTAGTGCCCTTGATGGTAGCTGTAAATTTAGTATTGCTCATGCCGTTGCTCCTTCTTTAGCAGCCGCTTTCATTCCGGCTATTTTATTCAATGCCAGGACTACTCCGTCAATAATGGCTTCCGGTTTGGCGGCGCAACCCGGGATATAAACGTCGACCGGGATAACCTTGTCCACCCCGCCCAGGATATTGGGGCATTCGTTGAAGACTCCGCCGGTGCAGGCGCAGGTGCCGATGGCGATAACGGCTTTGGGTCCGGGCATCTGGTCATAGAGGTTCTTGAGCACTCGGGCGTTGCGGCGGTTGGCCGAACCGGTAACCACCAGCACATCGGCATGCTTAGGGTTGCCGATATTGACGATACCGAACCGTTCCACATCATAAAGCGGCGTCAGGCAGGCCAGGATTTCAATATCGCACCCGTTGCAGCTGCCGCAATC
>JAZDFB010000103.1:0-60459 GCA_043808305.1 Planctomycetota bacterium
AATTGCGGATTGGACAAAGGCAATAGAACTGAGCACGAACTATGCCCAAGCCTACTGCAACCGCGGTTTTGCTTATGCTCAGAGAGGCGATTTTAAGGTGGCAATAGCGGATGGCGAAAAGTTTCTGGAACTTGCGCCGAATCACCCGCAGGCAGGACAGATGCGTAAGGCGATAGAGGATATGAAGAAACAGATAAAGTAATAGAATAAAGTCTATGGCAACTACCTTCGGCAAATATACCATTGAGAAGAAACTTGGCCAGGGCGGGTAATCTAATTTGGCCCGGGCATATCCTGCACTTTAATTCCTGATATCCTCCTATCCATAATCCATACTCCGGTTAGGTCATTGTCTATATCTCCGTATCTTATCCCTATGCCGGGTATGGTCCTATAAGGTATGCAGGGTACTCTTGATTGAGCATATCTGTGGCTCCTATAAGCGAATTTACCCACACCCCGACGGATTCCCGAAGGGATTGCGAAGCACAACGTCGGGGGACGGGGCAGTCAATCCCATATCCTGATACCATACGGGGCATACTTACTATCGCACAGACGACTGCCTCTAACCGCATACTCCATACTTCCCGGTCATTGGCCGGCATACCTCTGAATATGGCCGGGTATATGGATATATCAGTAGGGGAGGGGAACAGCGCCATAGCCGGTATACCCCTAATACGCCTCTCCATATCCCATAACAACAGGCTGTATTATCCTGATAATCATACCCCTGTATCCTGTGCCATCAGGCTATATGCCTCTATTAGCAGGATATACTACCTATATAGCCACTCTCCCCTATAAGGTGTCTTTACCTATACTATAGCTATACATAGCATATATACTATCTATAGCGTTGGTATACCATACGTAATTATTACGTATGGTATAGGTATGATGTGGGTATGGGGTAGGGAGGGGGTGGGTATACTATATGTAGTGTGTAAGTATGGGGTAGATACACTATATGTAGTAGTTATCTATAGTTTACCTATCTTATACCTAAAGACTGCATATAGTAAAGGATAAGTATAGGTATAGTATACGATAAGTCTTGGTATATTATACTCAATATTACCGTATAGTATAGGATAAGATACGATATATGGGGGTATGCCTTAGTCCATATACGGCTATGTTCTTGGAGGTATTAGAACAATATTATAAATATATTGACAGGTATCCATAGAGGCAGTATGGTTATGGCACGGGGATAATAGAAGGCGGATAACAGGATATGCCGCCTATGCGCCGGGGATATGCGGCTTAAGCGCCGGCGGATATACCCCGCGTTATTAAGGGTATGCCCTGCGTGCGGTGATGGCAGCAGGCTATGGCGCAAGAGATACGCCCGGCATAGATTGAGCGGATGGGCGCAATATCAGGCGGGGAATAGGGGCAAGATTAGCCACAGATTTCACAGATTTAATTTAATCGGTGAAATCCGGTTCCTAAATACATTATACGATTTTAATCTGTGTACTCTGGCAGTTTGAGCGTAGCGAATTATCTGCCAGGTATACTGGGCTGTGCGTTGTGTTCGCGGAGCGGCATCCCGATGTATCGGGATAAGTCGCTTTGCTCCAACAGCCCAAGTATAATTTGTGGCTTCAATTTTGAGAAAGGAGGCGTATATGCCCAAGAAAGAAATCGTCAGCAAGGTTTTGTTACTGGTGCCGTTAGGGCTGGACAAAGTGCCTGAGCATATGGCCGAGCAGTGGGCCCGGACGCAGAAGAACGTGATGGATATCACCGAGTCCAAGCGCGCCAAGATTATCCCGAATGAAAAGGCATACATAGAAAAGTTAGCCGAGACGTCCGCGGCGCAGTTTGCCAAGTTCATCTCGCCCACCTACATCTCCAAGAAAGGCAAGAACCGCGATGCCATCGTCACCCAGCAGTCCCACAACATCAGCCGCGGTTATAAGAAATACAAGGCATCGCTGGATTATCTCACGGCTGAGGTGGACGGCGAGTTTGCCAAGCGGATGAAAGAACGGGTGGACATAAAGAAGAACATCTACAGCCAGCGGATGGCGGAGGTGTCATTGCCTTTTACCGGCGAAACGACCATCGGCAAAGGCGTCTGCGGGATTGCCCCGCACTGGCTGGTCGGGGACAGTAAAATCGTGGGCCATTTAGCCGGCGCGCAGGTTACCGGCGGCGGGCCGGTCAACATCGCCCGTTGCGACGACGAGATTGACCTCAGAAGCGCGCTCAAGGCCGGGCTCTCCAGCCAGCTCCTGAAAAGCGGCCGGGTGATTGTCACCTCCGAGTTCCAGAAGAATACCATCCGCAAGGAGAACAATAACATCAACGCCCTGATACGCGGCCTGCAGGATACCGTCAAATACGCCCCCTTTGAGACCGGCGGCGACAGCCACTGCGACTATGTTATGGACGGCCCGACAATGTATCTGGAGATACAGGTAACGGAGGTTATACCGTAGGACGGTTCACCGTCCCGACTTGCGTCGGGGGAAGGCATTGGGGTAGCGAAGATTGTACCTTAGCTGTCAGCCACAGACCTGTCCCGTCGCATGACGGGATTATACAGATTGAAAGATAGGGAAAAAGAGTCTAAAGGGTTTGTGGAGTCTGAAGAGTCTATGGAGTTTATAGAGTCAGACTCCATAAACTCAATGGACTGTTTAGACTATTTAGACTTTTTTTCCGGGATTTCGATGCCCAACTCTTTGAGCGCCGCACGGGCACGGGTTTCGGTTATGAAGGCATTATAACCGGACGATTGGACTTCTTTTATATCTTCTATTGATTGAGCCGATAATTTATCCTTGGCGCCTAATTCTACCAGAACTACTGCCGTAATACCACGGATTTCCTCATCTCCATCACCTAAAAACTTAATTAATTCAGGTATGACTTCTTTGGCGCCAAGTTGACCTAAGGCAGAAATAGCCGACAAACGAAAAGCTGGGTTACGTAATAATCCGGCAATTACCGGGATGGTTTCTTTAGCGCCAAGCTGACCCAATGCCCCGACGGCCGAATGGCGAACCTCTGGGTCCTTATCTTGCAATAATTTGGTAATCTGCGGGATAGTTTCTTTAGCGTTAAGTCGCACCAATGAATCGAGAGCCGACTCGCGAACATATTGGTCAGTATCCTGTAATAGCTTAGTAATTTCAGGGATAGCCTCATTAGTACCAAGCTTACCCAATGCCCCGACAGCCGACGAACGAACCGCTGGGACATTATCCAGTAATAGTTTGATAATGTCAGGGATGGCTTCTTTAGCGCCAAGTTTTCCCAATGCCCCGACAGCCGATTGGCGAACATTTGGAATATTATCCTGTAATAGTTTGATAATGTCCGGGATAGCCTCCTTTGCGCCAAGTCTCCCCAATACAAAAACAGCTGAATTACGGACATCCGGGTTATTATCCTGTAAGAGTTTCGTAATGTCCGGGATTGCCTGGTTAGTGCCAAGTCCCATCAATATCCAAGCGGCCACTTCACGAACCTCTGGGTCATTATCCTGTAATAATCCGGTAATCTGTGGAATTGCCTCTTGAGCGCTGAGTCGCACCAATGCATCAGCAGCCGATGAACGAACCGCTGGGTTATGTAATAATCCGGTAATCTGTGGTATTGCCTCTTTGGCCTTAAGTTGCACCAATGCATTAAGAGCCGACTGGCGAACACCTGGTTCATTATCCTGTAATAATCCGACAATTGCCGGGATAGCTTCTTTAGCGCCGAGTCGCCCCAATGAATCGAGAGCATACTTACGAGTCTCCGGGTCATTATCCTGTAATAATCTGGTAATTGCAGGGATTGCTTCCTTGGCGCCAAGTTCCACCAATACCCACAAAGCCAACGAACTAACCATTCCGTCATTGTTCTGCGATAGTTTCATAATGTCCGGAATTGTTTCCTTAGTGCCAAGTTTTGCTAATGCATGAGCAGCCAGATGGAGAATATCGGGTTCATTATCATCAAATAGTTTGATAATGTCCGGGATAGCCTCCTTAGCGCCAAGTCCACTTAATGCCATAACAGCCGACTTGAGAACCTCTGGGTCATTATCCTGTAATAGGTTAGTAATTGCCGGGATAGCCTCTTTGGCGCCAAGCTGACCCAATGCATTGACAGCCGACTTGCGAATATCCGGGTCATTATCCTGTAATAGTTTGATAATGCCCGGGACAGCCTCCTTAGCGCCAAGCTGGCCCAATGTATTGACAGCCGCCCAGCGGACATTCGGGTCATTGTCCTGTAATCGTTTTATAATTTCCGGTATGGCCTCCTTAGCGCCGAGCCGCACCAATGCATTGAGAACCGCTCGGCGAACCAGTGGGTCATTATCCTGTAATAATACGGTAATTTCCGGGATGGCCTGGTTAGCGCCGAGCACCACCAATGCATTAACAGCATACCGGCGAATATTCGGGTCATTGTCCTGCAATTGTTTTATAATTGCCGGGATAGCCTCCTTAGCGCCAAGTTGTCCCAATGCATCAAAAGCCAACTCACGAATATCCGGGTTATTATGCTGTAATAATCCGATAATAGCTTCCCTGGCATCCAGTGCAATAAGGGTATTGATGGCCTTTATCCGCGCACTATGGTCTTGGCTTGAGAGTTGGTCCAGCAGTTCTTTTATCTGTTTCTGGCGTGCTTCCGAGGTAAGTATGCTACTACCGCTGGCTACGGGCACAGATGCCTGACCAGTAGGGGTGATAGGTTTTTGAGTTACGGATGGATGTGACGGTAGTGGTTGTTTGACAGTTGTTTCCTGTTGGGGCGGGGCAGGGGATTTATTTTCCGACTTTCCGCAACCGACCAGAACCATCAATGTCAGCAGGGAAGTAATTAGGAATTGCTTCATAATGCTCTATATACCAAACCCGCCAGTTCTGTCAAGGGAATAATTTAGGAAGTCTGTAGTCGAAAGAGTCTAAGGAGTCTATAGAGTTAGACTATTCAGACTTCTTAGACTAAATAGACAGTTTAGACTATTCAGACTTATTTTACTCGCTGTTAGACCGTCAGGAAGTTACAGCGAGTTAGACCCCGCAGAATTGCGGGGTCACTTCATTTCCTCATAATTAGAACCCGGCGTCAAGAGCGATGGTGTAATTCCGGCCCGGTTCGTTTGTGCCCGAACCGTGGATGCGGTAATCGATGTTGCCGATATTTTCTATACCGGCTGAAAGCGATACGTTCCGCGAAATCCGCCATCCGCCCCGGATGTTAACCGTGGCGTAACCCGGCGTTCCGTCGGGCGGAATGCGCTGGGTGTCCAGCTTGTCTTCGGGCGAAAGCCGGTCCTGCTGGCCCGCGCCTTTGATAAACGCCTCTGCCCAGTACCTGGCAGTTTGAGCGTTAGCGAATTTACTGCCAGGTATAGTCGGCTGTAACTCACTACCTTCTAACAGCCGACTATATCTCTGTGTTGCTTCGTTCCAGCGGCCGCCTATTACCCCCTGCATCGGCTGGACCTTGCTCATCGGCTCGCGGTCTTTGACCTGGTCCGAACTCGGATAAGTATCTACCTCGCCCCTGACATAAGCCAGCCCTCCGAACAGCGACCAGGCCGGGTTAATCCGGTAATCGCCTTTTACTTCGAATCCCTTGACGAACCCGTCGCCGATATTGGCTTTCTGGACCTCGTAATTAGACCCAATCATATTGCCGGTGGGATAACGCATAATCATATCCGTCACGGCCGTATGGAAAGCTGAAATATTCATCTGCCAGTTGGCCTGCTTTTTCTTCAGGCCGACTTCGTAATTGATAAACCGTTCCGGCCGGAGCGAAAGGTTCGGGATTTCCTGCTGTCCGCTCTGGGCGATGTCGTAACGGGTCAAGTCCGACAGGTTAGGCGCCCGGAATCCCTGCGATATCCCGCCGTAGCAGTTCATATTATCGTTCAATCGGTAAAGCATCCGCAGGTTGCCGACCGTATTGCTCCAGTTATCGGACAGTCCTACTTGTGCGCTGGTCAACGGGTCTTTTACTTTATCAGCTTTAGTCTTGATGTTGGTATAGCGCAGTCCGGCGGTCAGTTCTATCTTGGGTGAAAGATTGATTTCATCCTGGATGAACAGCCCGGTCATATTATAAGAGGCGTCGTCCGCCACCGGCCCCTGGATTTCTATGGTATTGAGCGTGCCGTCCGCCTTGAAGGTGCGCCGGTACGAAGCCACCGAATCGGAGTAATATTCTATGCCCGCGGTAATCCGCCCGAACCCCAGCGCCGGTGTTTCCGATTGCGCCCAGAATCCGGTGGTCCGCACGTCAAACCCGGCCTTTTCCATCTTGGAATCTTTCTTGACTGTCAACTGGTTTTCGGTCTGGACCTGGTAAGAAAGGCTGGCCTTTATCCGCTCGGAGAAACTTAACGGCTTCTGAGCCTCATACTGCAAATAAGTCAGTTGCCGGCCCTGGTCAAAGAGGTGTTTCTTGTCCGTGCCAACCGTTGTGCCGTGCCAGGAAGAACCGTAAATCGTTCGGTGCGTCCGCCAGATGTCGTTTTGGGCCACGTCCTGATGCGCCAGTGTCAGCGTTGATTTGTCCGATAGGGCGTACCTGGCCATGAAATCGCCGCTGTTATCGTTGTAGCCGGTTTTATGCTGGAGTCCGATTGACTTGCCGCCTTTCAGGTCGTCGAAATCCTTGAGCGAACCGCCTAACAGCATATTAAGCTGTTCTGTCGGGTTAATCTTGGTCTCAACCCGTGATACGCTTGACTTATTGGCGCTGGCGTAACGGTAATAAAACCTCGGATGGAAGGCACTTGCATCCTCGGCCTTGCCCCGCATAAGTGCGGGACTGACTGCGGTCTTGCCGTCGCGGCTGATGGCGTTGACCGCGCCGCCGATGGCGTCGCTACCATACATAACCGAAGCCGGGCCCTTGACCATCTCCAGCCGTTCAATCGTGAACGGGTCAACCGTGTTCCAGTATTGGTTGGGCCCGTCCCGGAAGACGGAATTATTCAGCCGGATGCCGTCTATCAGGAAGACGTTTCGAAAGCCCGTGAATCCTCTCAGGTAGGGCGAGCCCTGGCCGTAGCTGGTTTTCTGGACCATCACGCCCGGCTCCTCGGCCAGGATATCCGGCACCGTCCGTGCCAACTGCCGCGATTGGATATCATCGGAACCGATTATCGAGATGTCATAAGGCGCGTCAAATACTTTTGCCTCGCGCCGGCTGGCCGTGACCACTATTTCATCAGCTGTTTGCAGGTTGTAGTGCGGCTGCCTGTCCCCCTCAAGGGGAGGCCCTTTGGGGCTCTGAAGTTGTACTTCGGCAGTTGGAGCAAAGCGACTTACTGCCGGAGTATAGTTTTCGCCCAGCGCTGACAGGCCGATGCTTGCCAACCCGATTAAAATACCGGACACCTTCCAGGAATTTTTCATAGGTCTACCTCCTCTTTATGGTTAGTGTTTATTAATAGTTTATTATATATTAAACGTAAAATAGCGGTAAAAGGTTCATTTTATTTTACGCTTTTTCTTGGCATATTGTTTTCTATATGTATGCTTGTGCATATTGCCCCGGTTGGAGATATCGAAGAATCGCTTATTAAAGGAAAACGGCCGCCTATAGTCTGGCAGTTTGAGCGTAGCGAATTACTGCCAACTATACTCGGCTGTAACTCACTACGTTCTAACAGCCGAAGTACAGGCGACCTATCTCTAATGGGGCTAACTATATGGCTAAAAATAACAAGATAAGAGTCTCTGTAGAACTCAAGCCTTTCCACAAGGTCTGGCTTCAGAAAGGGGGTGAATACGCCTTCGGCGGCGGTATCGCCGGGATACTGGTGGCTATCCGCAAGACCGGTTCCATCAAGGCCGCGGCCGAATCATTGAACGAATCCTATCGCTACGTCTGGGGCAGAATCCAGAAGGCCGAGGAAGTTCTGGGCGTGAAGCTTATCGAAACCACGGTGGGCGGGCAGAGCTCTCAGCGGGCCCAACTGACCGATTTTGCCCGGCGAATCCTCGACCCGTTCCTGCGATTTGATGCAAACACCCGGAAACAGATTGACCGGGAATTTAACCGGATGATGAAATCAATACACAGAAAGTGAGTATATCATGAACAGGCTGGTAATCGTTGTATTTACATTAATATGTTTGGTGTCAGGAATAATTTCATCGGCCTCCGCGGAGGAAACCAAGCTGAGCGTCGACTTCAAGGGTTCGCGTCTTTCCGGCGGCTATATCGATTCGGAAAGCAAGGGCACATATCCCAACGGCGCATACGTCATGCCCGAGGGCAAGCTCCGGATTAACGGCACCCTTACTCCGGACATCAAGGTCATCACCCGGATGACGCTCAATAACCCCAATGCGCTGGCTATGGATTATCTATATGTGGATTACACCAATTTCCTGTCATCCATCGTCGCGCCGTCGCTCAAGGACAGCGCGTTCAATCCTATGCTTCGGGTTGGTATGTTTAAAGTGGATATCGGCGAGGAAACCTGGGGCAATAACTTGGTCGAGGCGGCTACGGGCATGCCTTCTGCCACCAACACCGGCGCTTATGATGAGGGCATCCAGCTCTCACAGGTTCTGGCCAAGGATAAGCTGGGCGTTCCGTTAAAATGGTCGCTCAGTTTCACCAACGGCAATTCCGGTTCGGTCGCGGATAACACGCCGGCCAAGGCCCTCTGCGTTAAGGTCGCGGTAAACCCGATTAACGAATTGTATGCTTCATTAAGCCATTACAATTCCGGTGACCTGGGCACCGCCGCCGCAGCTATGACCTATGCCGGCCTTTCGGCCCGGCCGACCAACGCCACCGAATGGACCCGGACCATCACCGAACTTGACCTGCGCTATGACATCCAGCCCGGCAAGGAGAAGCGGCTTGAGCCCGGCGCTCCGGCCTGGTCCGACAGCAAGGCGTTTTTCCGACTGGCCTACGGACAGTTCAAGGATGACGGCAAGGATACAGTGGCGCCGATAGTCTCGGTCACCGACCGCGAAGGCAGTTACTACTTTGTTGAAGGCACCTATAATCCGTTGTCGAATGTTTATCTGGCGCTCCGCTACAGCAACGTAGGTTTCAACAAGTCCAACTACTACGCCACGATGAACAGCTGCGCCTGCAACAGCTATACCCGGACCACTCTTTGCGTCGGATACCGGCTGTCAGACAACACCCATGTTAAGTTCGATTATACCACCAATGCCGAAGACGTGGCATCCGGCATTACCGCGCCTAAGAACAACCAGTTTGGGTTGTTAGTTACCACTAAGTTTTAGTTGGAGTCAAACTGTTTTAGATAACTGTTTTGATAAAGAAATAAGTATAATTTTAAGGAGCTGCAAATGAAATACCTGAAGGTTTTATGCCTGGCATTGGTACTGGGAATAATCGTCAGTGCCGCCTGTAGCAAGGTTGAACCCAAGGCGCCCATCATACTGGCCACCACCACCAGCTTCCAGGATTCCGGGTTGCTGGATGTACTGGTCCAGGAGTTTAAGAAGCAGTCCGGCTACGAGCTTAAACCTATTTCCGTAGGTTCCGGCGAGGCTGTGGCCATGGGCAAGCGCGGCGAGGCCGATGTGATGGTGGTTCATTCGCCCAAGGATGAAGAGGCATTTATGCAGGAAGGTTTCGGCAAATCGCGCCAGCCGTTGATGTACAATGATTATGTTTTGGTCGGCCCGGAAACCGACCCGGCCGGTTGCAAGGGGATGAAGACGGCGGCTGAGGCGTTTACGGCTATATCAAATACCAATGCCTCGTTTATTTCACGAGGCGACAAGTCCGGCACGCACAAGAAGGAACAATCGATTTGGGCCAAAGCCAATATAAAACCGGCCGGCACCTGGTATGTCGAAGCCGGACAGGGGATGGGTGAGGTCCTGAATATGGCCAATAACAAAGCGGCTTACGCGCTGACCGACCGGGGCACTTATTTAGCGCATAGTTCGGCTGTTAGCGACAAAGGAGCTTTACAGCCGACTATACCCGGCAGTAATTCTGTCGCCTCTGGCGCCATCAAACTGCCGGAGTATCGGTCCAAGGCATCACTTAAAATAATGGTTGAAGGCGACCCGATATTAATCAATCCTTATTCCGTGATAATCCCGAACCCGGCCAAGTTTCCTAAGATGAACCTCAAGGGCGGGGAGAAGTTCGCCGAATTCCTGCTGGCGGACGGGACGCAGAAGATGATAGCAGATTTTGGGGTTGATAAATACGGTGAACCGTTATTCCATATATACCCAAAAAAGTAAGAAACGGAATAAATAAACCCTTACCCGCTAAATAGGACGCAGATTTCCGCGGATAATCGCTGATAATTTCTATACCTGGAAGTAATTCTGGCCCCGAATGTTTTCGGGACCATCAAACTGCCAGAGTATAATATTAATCTGCGTAGACCGTAGGGCTCTATGCCGAAGGTCTGCGTACCGTTTGATATGACGGACGGCTAAGTTGTGATGTTATACTTCTTAGCCTTATAGCGCAGGGCTCTGAAGGTGGTGCCGAGAAGTTTGGCCGCCTCGGTCAGGTTGCCATTGGTCAGCTTCAGGGCTTTTTCGATATAGGCTTTTTCCATCTCGGTTATTTTTTCTTCCAGGTTGATGTTTGCATTAGCGCCGTCCGCGCCCACCAGGACCGGGTTGCTTATTCCTTTATGCAGTCCTAACGGCTGCAGTTTCAAATTCAGTTCCTCCGGTTTGATGAGTGCTCCTTCGGTCAGCGCTACAGCCCGCTGGATGGCGTTTTCCAGTTCCCTGATGTTGCCCGGCCAGTGATAGAGTAAAAGTGTTTCCAGCGCCTCGGCATTGAAGCCCTTGATATTTTTCTTCATCAGTTTGCAATACTTGCCCAGGAAGTGGCCGGCCAGAAGAGGTATGTCATCCGTTCGTTCCCGCAACGGCGGTATGACGATATTTATTACGTTGAGTCGGTAAAACAGGTCTTCCCGGAAAAGGTTATTTTTAACCTGATTTTCAAGGTCAACGTTGGTAGCGGTGATAAAGCGGACATCTGATTTCTTGGTTTCGACGCTGCCGACCGGTTTAAACTCTTTTGCCTCTATTACTCTCAGCAGCTTGACCTGCAGGGCAGGGGAGAGATCGCTGACTTCGTCCAGGAAGAAGGTGCCTTTATCGGCCACCTCAAGCAGGCCTTTTTTATCGCTTATGGCATGGGTGAACGAGCCTTTGATATGCCCGAATAGTTCGCTTTCCAGCAGGGTCTCGGTGAACGCGCCGCAGTTGGCGGTCAGGAACGGTTCCGATACTCGGGCCGACTGGTAATGGAGCGCCCGGGCGACCAGTTCCTTGCCTGTGCCGCTTTCGCCCTGTATCATTACCGTACTGTCTGTTTGGGCTACCCGGCGTATCAGGTCGTGGATCTTTTTCATCTCCGGCGTTGTGCCGATGATGATTTTATATGGATTGACGCCGACCTCATTATCCTTATAAGCGGTTTTTGCCAGCCTCATCAGGCGTTTCATATGTATTGCCCGCTGGATGGTGGGTTTCAGGTCTAATTCGTTGTCAAATGGCTTCTGGATGTAGTCATACGCGCCCAGACGCATTGCTTCCACGGCTACCTGATAAGTGGAAAAAGCCGTGATGATCAGGACTATCGCTTCGGGGTCTATTTCCTGGAATTTTCCGAGCAGCGTCAGTCCGTCAATGTCCGGCATCTTGATGTCTTGGATAATAAGGTCATACGGCCGGCCGGTAAGAGATTCCTTGAATAGTTTTAAACCTTCATAGCCGTTGGTTGTAGTGGTGACATCATAGCCCTCATCACGGAGAACTACTTCCAGCACTGTGCAGATGCTTTCCTCGTCATCTACAATCAGGATGCGTCCTTTGGTCTCTTCTGTTTGTTCAACCATATTTGACAAGATTAATACCTAAAAACTTTAGTATAGCCAAATCAGCCGGACTGTCAACTAATTTAGTCTGGTCGCTGACGCCAAAATATATTTGACACAAATTATTAATGTTATATACTAAATAATAATACCTTAAGGTATAACATTATAAATATACCTAATACCTAAAAGGTATAACATAATAAATATACCTTAAGGTATAATGGTATAAGGTAGAGCTGTTTACCCGTGAGGGTTCTTGTCCCAAGACCCCTAAGGGTCTAGGGAGCGGCCTCCCCTCTGGGGGATAACATAGTATAAATACTTTAGTATAGTATATGCTTAATACGATAATATTGGTTTCCACGTGCTTTATGGTCAGCGTGGTCGGGTTTGCCTGGGGCATCCGTAACAGCCAGAAGATATATAATTTTTCGAAAGACGAGATAATCTCCGGAACCAAGGAAATTCTTAATATAGGGAGGTATAAACCGACACAGCCGGTTGAAACCGAAGATCCCGATGCGGTTGATGAGAAACCTATCGTTGATAACGAACCGGGACGCCATACAATACCCAAGGATAAGTTGAGAATAAAGGTTCCGGATAAGCCCGCTGAGCCGGAAAAGCCGCCTGAGCCGGATGCGAATGTGGTCAGGAAGAAGCGGATTAAGAGCCTTATCAGCGAAGGCGATAAGATTTATGAAGGGGCTATGGTGCACCTGCGGAACACATTCAAAAGGGACGATAATTTTGATACCGAGAACGACCTGGCCGCCAAGCAGTTCAGCCAGGCGGTTCAGAAATATACCGAAGCCCAGGATTTAGACCCGAACGATAAGTTTCTGCAAACCAAGATACGTGAAGCAAACCAGTGCATAAAAACCTGCCGGATTCAGGGGCGGATTAAATAACCAACCGGAATGACCCTAAATCTTGTTTATTTCATGCAATAGGGTAGGGATAATCTTGCCCGGCGGTATCCGGCTTATTTTCCGGCCGTGCTTGAATAGGAATGCGAATCCGCTGCCGCCGGCCACGCCAATATCGGCTTCCTTGGCTTCTCCCGGTCCGTTTACCACACAGCCCATTATTGCCACCTTGATAGGGCGATTGAGCCTTTTGATATGTCCGGGGTTTGAGTTTATTTGTTTCTTGAATTCCGTGACGTATTTGACCACGTCTATTTCGCACCGGCCGCAGGTGGGGCAGGAGATTATTTCCAGCTTTGGTTTCCTCAGCCCGACGGCTTCGAGTATCTGGTATGCGGCCCGGACCTCGTCGTGCGGCGTGCCGGTGATGGAAACGCGGATGGTATCGCCTATGCCGTCCAGGAGCAAAGACCCGATGCCGATGGCTGATTTGACAATGGAATCTTCCAGCGGTCCGGCCGCGGTTACGCCCAGATGCAGGGGATAATCACAAAGTTTGGATATCTTTCGATATGCCTTGACGGTTGATGGCACATCCGATGCCTTGAGCGATACCATTATATCACGGAACTTGAGCGTTTCCAGGTAGCGGGAATAAGTAACCGCCGCCTGGACCATCTTTTCCCATACTGAGAGTTTCTTGTTAGTGGCAGTAGGAACGAAGTGACGTACTGCCACGTTATCCCGATGAGCGTAAGCGACATCGGGGCGCGTGTTGGCAGATCTTTTAGCCCATCCGGAGACTGAACCTGAGTTGACGCCGACCCGGATAGGGATATGCCTTGCCTTAGCTTGTTTGGCTATTTCCTTTATGGCTTCTTTGTCGGTAATATTGCCGGGGTTAAGGCGAATGGAATCAGCGCCGCTTTTGATGGATTCCAGCGCCAGTTTGGGATTAAAATGTATATCCGCCTCAATGGGGATATGTATCTGTTTCTTGATAGGCGCGATGGCCTGCGCCGAGCTCAAGCGCGGGATGGCGAACCTGATGACTTGACAGCCGAGTTCTTCCAGTTCGTGTATCTGGCGGACGGTGGATTTGATATTTTCGGTCGGCGTTTTGGTCATGGTTTGGACCGAAACCGGAGCACCGCCGCCCACCGGGACCTTGCCTATCCACATTTTCCTGGTTTTCATAGCGTCATTATGTGAGAAACCGGTCTATTGTCAAGTTTATCTTGACCATTTGGTTTTTTTGGTTATAATTCAGAAAATATATTATAAAAGGAGTTCATTATGAAACTAAATCGTCGTGAATTTCTGAAGCAAGCCGCTGTGGGAGGCATATCTTTAGCCGGAACGGCAATTATTCCCAAGGTATTCGGCGAAGGAGAGAAGCCTAAATATGTGACCACTATTGCCGTCGTTGACGGCGATGACCCGGCTAAGATGACACTGGCCGCGCTGGAGCTTTTGGGCGGAATGAAGAAGTTCGTCAAGAAGGACCAGGTGGTGGCTGTAAAACCCAATATCGCCTGGGAACGCCCGCCCGAGTTAGCGGCCGAAACCAATCCCGAAGTGGTGGCTACTATCGTCAAGGAATGCCTCAAGGCCGGCGCCAAGAAGGTCAAGGTATTTGACCGTCCCTGCATGGACCCGCGCAAGTGCTATGATATCAGCGGCATCAAAGCCGCCGCCGAGAAAGCCGGCGCCGAGGTTATCCTTATCGAGAACCGGGATGTGTTCTATAAGGAAGTCGAATTCCCCGACGGCAAGGAGCTCAAGAAGTGGCCGGTGGTGAAAGAAATCCTGGATTGCGACTGCTTCATCAATGTTCCCGTAGTCAAGAGCCACGGCGCGACAAAACTGTCGCTCGGGCTGAAGAACCTGATGGGCCTTATGGGCGGGAACCGCGGGCAAATTCATCAAGGTATCCACCAGAAGATAGCTGACTTTGCCACGGTTATCAAGTCGCACCTGACCGTTGCCGATGCTTACCGGGTGATGGTCCGCGGAGGGCCTAATGCCGGTACGGCCAAAGATATCGTAATGGTCAAAAAGATTATTGCCGGCGCCGACCCGGTTGCGGTGGACAGTTATTGCTGCACGCTGGAGCCGTTCAAGCTCAAAGGCGAGGATGTCAATTATATCAAGTTTGCCAATGAGTTTGGCCTGGGCGAGATTGACCTGAAGAAGGTCGAGATACTGACTAAAAAGGTATAGAAAGAATAACCCGCGATATGATTTATTTCCGGCGCATCAGCCAGATAATATTTTTAGCCCTGTTTATCGCCCTGATTCTACTCAGCACGGCCAAGGCGTTAGGGGCTTACTACAGCGAAACTAATTTCCTTCTGCAGATTATTCCGGCACACCTGTTTTTTAGTGTGGATCCATTGTTGGTTCTGGCCGTGGTGTTGGCGTCCAAAACGTTTATTCATCCGTTTCTTGCCGCAGTGTTGATAGCCATTATCACGATATTTTTGGGACGTGTGTTCTGCGGCTGGCTTTGCCCGCTGGGCACGGTGATGGATTTATTCAGCCGCATTAAGCCTAAGGCGCTCAACCTGAAAGTCAATGATAATAAGTTGTTAAAGAAGATAAAATATCTTCTTCTTGCTTTTATTCTTGTGGCGGCTGTATTCGGCGCGAACGTTGCCGGCTGGTTTGACCCGATAACCATCGCTTTCAGGTCGTTTGCCCTGGTGATTTATCCGGTTTTTGATTACCTGGCCAAAGGACTGCTTGACGGATTAGGCGCGGCTAAAGCAGTCGGCACACTGGGCAATCTCGGCTTGATTGATGCCAATCAGATAACTTTCCACGGGTCCGTTATATTTCTGGGTATTTTCGCGCCGATTATTTTCGCCGTATTCTACCAGAACCGGTTCTGGTGCCGTTATCTCTGCCCCTTGGGGGCTTTGCTGGGCATACTTTCTAAATGGCGTTGGCTCAGGCTTAATGTCGGTTCGGGATGCAACCAGTGCGGCAGGTGCAACATTGCTTGCAAGACCGGCTGTCTAAGCAAGGAACTGGCGCTGGAAAACGAGGAATGCATCCAGTGTTATACCTGTGTCAGCAAGTGCCGGGATTATTCACTGTCCATAAACTTCGGGAAGAATACTTTGGCTAAAGACAATATCCTTCCGTCGCGGCGCGGGTTCCTGATAACGGCCGGATTGGGCATATTGTCCGTGCCGATACTCAGGCGCAGCGTCTTGGCCAGGCGTAATTATAATCCAATGCCGCGGCTCAGGCCGCCCGGCGCGATAAGCCCGGAAGAGGAGTTCCTGAAGAAATGTATCCGTTGCGGCGAATGCATGAAAGTCTGCCCGACCAATGGTTTACAGCCGCTGCTGGTTGAATCAGGTTTGTATGATTTGTGGACGCCTACGCTGGTCCCTCGGATAGGGCAGTGTTCATATTACTGCAACGCCTGCGGCCAGGCCTGTCCGACCGGGGCTATCAAGGCGCTCCAGTTGGAAGATAAACAGGAGTGTAGGATAGGACTGGCATATTTTGATACTAATCGGTGCATTCCATACGTGCATAAGCAAACTTGCATGACCTGTCAGGAGTTTTGCCCGGTGCCGGATAAAGCCATTGAATATGATGAAAAGGATGGCATTTATTATCCGCGCATCGTTAAAGACAAATGCATCGGATGCGGTATGTGCGAGAAAGTCTGCCCGGTTGCCGGCATGGCCGCCATCAGGGTATTGCCTATTTAGATCTATGATAATGCGTTATAACCTGCATATATGATGAAAAACATATTTTACGGCTCCGTGTCCTGGTTGTTTCTGGTCATCATCGTGCTGGTGCTGTTTATCACCCAGACCAAGCCGTTCCATACGCTTCTGCCGACAGAGATGATTATACTGGTAGAAGGGTTTAAACTGTTCTTCATCAGTATTATATTGCCGCTATTTATCAAGCCGGCTGATGAGAAGGTGGCCGTATTCTATAAGAGTTTATTCGGCAATATTATGATATTTATTTTGCTGTTCCTGCCGCTGACATTAATGGCGCAATACTTTTCTCTGGCCGATGCGCCGTCAGTTATCAGGTTTAATATTTTACTGCTGTTGATAGGCGGCATAGCCGGGCTATGCGCCTACCGGGACATATTGCGCTGGTATTATTTCCTGTGGACGCTGATTACCGCGGCATTCCCGATATTCCATTACTTCATACTGGAATTGGCCGGCAAGGATGCCCGGTTTCTGCTCCGGATTAACCCGTTCTGGCTGATAGGGCGGATATCCGAGCCGGTAATATTCGTTCCTGATATGTTTTTGCAATTGTTATTAATGTTTATTGTTTTTATAGTCATTAATATCATTCCCTGGGCAAAGAAGGATGAACCGGCTGAATAATATGCGCAAATTAATATATTATGTAATTCTGATGATACTGCCGGCTTTGGTTAATGCGGCGGAAATAGAGTCCGTCAAAATCGGCTGGGACGGCAATTACCGCATCGGCTACTGGTGCCCGGTTAACGTGAATCTCAAGACCGACAAGCAATACGACGGCGAATTGGTGTTTAAGGTGGATAACGTCACTTATATCCATCCGGTGACTATCCCGGTATCGTCTACCAGAGTGATAGATTTTGACATCGTCATCAACTCCGACTATCCGGAGATAGACATAAAACTGTTCGGTCAGGACAAAGGTTTTACGTCTCCACAACTTAATAGTATAACACCAGATGAATTATTAGTTGGAGTTAGGGTTGATTATGGAATGTTAGATGCGTTCCCTGGTGATATGAATAAGAAAACGTATCTTTTCTCATTCAATAATGTTAATATGCCTGAAAGACTGGAAGCCTACGAATCTTTTAACAGCATATTATTGCCCAGTCTGAACAGTTCCTCTACTGGGATTATTAGGAAGTTATATTCCTTCGTGCAACACTCCGACGGGGAAGATTACAAAGGAGTCGTTCTTAACGCCGTATTAAACAAATCTCATTTGGTTCAACCATGTATTAAACCGGAAATTTATAAGGAATTTGACTCGTTATCGTCACCTTGGAACACTGGCTTAAAGGAGATGCTGCTCAATTTTATAACAATTTATGCATTGATAGCGGTATTGATTACCTTGATATTTATCTGGGTAAGAATAAAAGGGGTTCACAATATGATATTTATCGTCAGCTTGCTTGCTTGCATTATTCTTATTATAGTTTTTCTGAACGGAGTATATTTACGAAACAGTAATATACAAACACTTATGACCGTTGGAGAAAGGGTTGTTGGTAATTATGAATACATAATGGTTCATAATCAGAAGGGGGACACAGTAAAGTTTAGCTCACCGTATTATAAACCGATATATAAGGAACAAGCAGATAAGACACCGCTCAAAATCAGATTTGTTTCCGGCAACGGAATTGCAGTCGAAATCCCTTTAGGGACAAGAATGGTGTTTGAGTCACCTGCTGTACAGCAATAGAAGTATTTGGGGTTTGTAATTTTATAACAATATGTACAAACTTTTCCTGGCCTGGCGCTATCTGACCAGCCGCAAGATAATGTATTTCTGCATCGCCGGCATTGCGATCGGGGTGATGGCGCTGATAATCGTTACCTCGGTTATGGGCGGTTTCGTGCGCGAGGTGCGCGAACGCATCCGCGGCACGGCGTCTCATATCTCGGTTACTAACCCGTCAGGCTACTTCATCCGCGATTATCAAAAGCTGATGGATGATATCAAATCCGTCCCGGGCGTAGCCGCCTGCGCGCCGCGCCTGGAGTGGGGCGCTTTACTGGGCGGCAGTCCCCAGCAGATGCGCTTCGTCCAGGTTACCGGTATCGATTCGGCGCTGGAAATAAAGGTCAGCGAATTCGCCAGATATCTTCTTGGTAAGACCCCGGCCGACTTCGGCAACGTCCCGGACGGCGCCATAGTCGGCAGCCAGATATTCGGTATCCCGCCGTTCCAACAGTCTGATGCGCCGCCCTTGAGCGGCACCTGCATATCCCTTACCACAGCCCGGTTCAGCCCGCTGGGAATACCCTTGCCGGTCCGCAAGGATTTTACCGCAGTCGGCACGTTCAATATCGGTATGCTCGAATACGACACTAATATTTATATACCTTTGGCGGCTGCGCAGGAGTTTTTAAGCGCATCTAATGTTGTCACGCGCATAGCAATAAAGCTTGATGACTACGGCAAAGCGCCGCAGGTAATCAAGGCGCTTGACTCCAGATTGCCTTCGTTCCTGCTCATCCAGACCTGGGAGCAGGAAAAGCGGATACTGCTCCGGGCCGTAGCCATAGAGAAGAACCTTAACGCCATAATATTGTTTTTTATTGTCATCGTAGCGGCGTTCAACATACTTTCGATGCTGACAATGCGCGTGGTGGAAAAGACTCACGACATCGGGATAATAAAGTCGATGGGCGCCACCACCGGAGGCATCGCCCAGCTCTTCCTGTATCAGGGCATATTGATTGCGCTGGTCGGATGCATCATCGGCGTGACCTGCGGTTATGCGATTGCTTCCAACCTTAATCCGATTGCCGATTTGCTGCATACCCTGTTTGGATTCGAGGTATTTCCCAAGGACGTTTATCTGCTGGACCAGATACCATCCGAGATAAGCCTGCTGACTATTATTGTAATAACCATAGCGACCATAGCAGTGAGCGTAATATTCAGCATCTATCCGTCGGTAAAGGCATCGCGCCTCCAGCCGACCGAGGCGCTAAAGTATGAGTAACGATATTATTCTGCGTGCCGACAACGTCCATCGCTCTTTCCCGGCCGGTGGAGGGCGGTTGGAAGTCCTCAAAGGCATTTCGCTCGAGGTCAAGAAGGGCGAGGTCATCTCTATTGCCGGCCCGTCCGGCGCCGGCAAGAGCACGCTTTTGCATATATTAGGCACGCTGGATACGCCCACCCAAGGCAGGGTTTATTTCAACAATCAGGATGTTTATGCTTTGTCGTCAGGCGCTCAGGCAAAGATAAGGAATTCCTCCTTCGCATTTGTATTCCAGTTCTATCACTTGATATCTGAGCTCGATGTTCTGGAAAATACCATACTGCCGTTTTATATATCCAATTCGATTATGGGCTTTATGGCCAAGAGTTCTGAGCTAAAGGAGCGGGGCAGGGAACTGCTTAAGAAATTAGGCCTGGGTGAGCGGCTTCATCACCGCCCGAGCCAGCTTTCCGGCGGCGAACAGCAGCGCGTGGCCATTGCCCGTGCGTTGGTCAGCAACCCGGAGATAATTTTCTGCGACGAGCCGACCGGCAACCTGGACAGCGCCACCAGCGCCGAAGTTCAGGATATGATACTGGAGCTCAACCGCAACGAAGGCAAGACGTTCATCATTGTCACTCACGAGGAAAAGATAGCTCAGAAGGCACACCGAATCATCAGGATGGTGGATGGGAAGATTATATAATCCCGGAAGCCACAGATTCCACAGATATTAGCCCACCGTATTTTTGTTAAGTTACCTCTTCGGCGGCCGGACCTGCGGGTTATGGGCGAAGTATTCGCGCACCAGCTTTTCCACATATTCACCGCGCTTGAAATACAACTTCTTGAGCGGGCGTTTCTTGTGGTTGGCCAGCGCGTAATGGGTTATAATCGGCAGGGCGACCGTGGCATCCAGATAGCAGACGATGGCGTCTGGCAGTTTGTTCGGGTCAATCTTGCCCCAGCTGACCGCCTCGTGCGGCGTGGCGCCGGAAAGTCCGCCCGTATCCGGACGGGCATCGGTTATCTGGAAAAAGTAATCGTGGCCGACCTCTTTGATGCGCAGGATTTCCTGTATCTGCGGTTCGGTCTGGAGCAGGAAGTTTTTGGGACTGCCGCCGCCCACCAGGAACGCGGCTGACTTGCCGCCGCCTCGCTTGGCCTGCAGAACGATAGCCGTGGTCTCGTTGACGTCTATAGTGGGGTTAATCCTTATCCGGTATCCGGCGATATCCAGCCCGGCGATGTTCATGCCGATGGTCGAGTCGCCCGGCGAGCTGGTGAATACCGGCACTCCGGCCCGGTAAGCCGCGGCCAGCACCGAAACGTCGTGGAGTTTGTTCTTCCTTTCCCACTCGGCCAGATAACGGCCCAGCAGGTAATAGAACTCAGCCGTGCCCATCTCTTTTTGGAATTCCGGCTGTTTCAGGATTGCCTGCAAGTTTTTATCTGTTTCCATCAGGCAGTCTGTATAATCCAGGAAGATGTCGTATATCCGGACCACGTCGTTGCGCCTGAGGTCGGCGTCATCCACCAGGTGCGAGCCGACATGCAAGGGCAGGTTTAGGGCGAAGTGGATATCGTGGTACATATTGGCGCCGGTGGTGATTATCCAGTCCACGAACCCGGCATTGATTAAAGGCACCACGGCTGAAGCGCCTATTCCGGCCGGTGTCATGGCTCCGGCCAGGCTCATTCCCACCGTCACATCCTTGGCCAGCATCCGCTCGCTAAAAAGGATACAACCTTCTTTGAGCCGGGCCGCGTTATATGCCAGGAATGAACTGTTGACTAATTCCGTTACTGATTCCTTGCCGGTGATGCCCTTGGGCATAATGCGTTTGCCCGACAGGTATTTGCCCTTAAGAGGGCATTTCTTTTTCGTCAGCCAATCAGGCATATCTGATAAGTCTGTCCTCATCCGATGGTCTCTTTTCATATTTCACACTCCTCTTAGAACCAGTTGGAGTAAAATTGTAGTTGCCCGATTTATAGTTCGGCTGCCTGTGAAGGTGCAGCCGACTATACCCGGCAGTAATTTCACAAACTGCCGGAGTATCGGGCAAAGGCCTCATAAATGAGGCAACTACAAAAACTAAATATCAAATAGTCACCGTGCCGGCACGGGGGATATTATTGAAATCCGTAGCCGTGGCCGTGCTGTAGGCGCCAATATTATCTATGTAAACGAGGTCGCCGATTTCCAGTTCCGGCAGTTCCTCGGTATTGGAAATGACGTCAAATCCGTCGCAGGTCGGGCCGGCCAGGGTGGAAATCTGGGTCAGGCCTTTTTTCATCACCTGATACTGGTATTTGCAGTGGTCGAAGACGATGCCGGACAGCGCGCCGTAGACGCCGTCATCCAGATAATACCAGTGCTTGTTGCCCCGGATGGATTTTCCGATGACGGTCATCACCAGCGTGCAGGCCGGTCCGCACAGCACCCGGCCCGGCTCGGAGATGATGCGGATATTGCTTTCGAACAGGCGGTTTATTTCGCTGTTGATGGTCTTGGCCGTATTGATAAAGTAATCCGACTCGTTATCAAAATGCATAATCGGGAAACCGCCGCCGATGTCCAGCACCTCCAGCGACAACTGCTTGAGCTTGGCGTCGCGCATGATGATGGATGCCAGTTCCAGCGCCTCGATATAATTTTCCACGTTAGTGCATTGCGAGCCGACGTGGAACGACAAGCCCACTGGCTTTAGTCCTATCTTATGCGCCTTGGCCAGCAGCGGTATGGCGTCGGGCGGTTCCAGCCCGAACTTGACGGACAGCTCCACAATCGAGCCGACGTTGGGCACCTTGATGCGCGCCAGCACCTCGGCACCCGGCGCTACCTGTGCCATCTTGTTCAGCTCGTATTCCGAGTCAAAGGTCATCATTCGGATGCCTTTGGACATGGCGAATTTGATGACCTCCGGCTTCTTAACCGTATTGGCAAAGAGCATCCGGTTAGGCTTGACGCCCAGTTTTATGAGGGCTTCCATCTCGCCGCGCGAGGCGACGTCGAAGCTCGAGCCCATCCGGGCAAAGACCTTGAGTATTTCTATATGCGGGTTAGACTTGACCGCGTAGAACGGCTCCACACGGGGGAGCATCTGCCGGAAACGCTGGAGGTTCTCGGCCAGCTTTGACCGCTTGATGATAAACAGCGGCGAACCGTGCTTGGCAACCAGCCGCTTGATGGCGCCGTTCCACTTGGCCTTGTGCCCGTCAGATGACTTCTTCACTTCTTAAACTCCTGACTATTTTGCCACAGACAACGCCATGCGGCATCGCGTGGGGCGCAGAGCGCACAGAGTCACACGATAATATTTTTAGAATTCTCAGTGTTCTCTGTGTCTCCGTGGCTATATGAGGAATGTAACAAATAAAATATCTGATGCAATATTTTTAGTATAAACTGTGGACGGAAAGAAGAGTTTGGGTAAGCTGATTCAGCGGATGAAGCAGATTTAATTTATCAGTTTAATCTGTTAAATCCGCTTACAGAAAGTTGGTTGATGATTCGATTGATGATTAGGTTGATGATTAGTTCGGGATTAGGTTCGTGATTAAGTTCGGGATTAGATTGGCGATTGAGTTGGCGATTAAGTTGGCGATTAGTATAAACTGTGGACGGGAAGAGGAGTTTTGGTAAGCTGATTCAGCGGATGAGTGCTATGGCGTCAACGGAATTAACAGAACTGGGCGGGTGTCAGCGAGGAAATATAAATAGGAGGCCAAAAAATTATGAACAAAGTTCTTCTAACGATTTTAATGCTCATATTAGCGCCGCTATCTAATTATGGCTGTTACGGCGGGAGTAGCGGCAAATTAACACCTATTGCACCTGCCCAGGCAACCTCACCAACGCCGGCTAATGGCGCAACTAATGTAATAACTACGACTCAACTTTTCTGGGCTTCTGTAAATGGTACAACATCTTATGATGTTTATTTTGGCACCACCTCTCCGGGGACATTTAAGGGCAATCAGGCCGGGGCGAGTTCTAACCCGGGCACGTTGAATCCTGGCACTACTTATTACTGGCGCATTGACTCCAAGAACTCTACCGGCACAACCACCGGCGCGGTCTGGAGTTTTACCTCTACCACCTCTACTACTACTGCCGTTACCGGCTGGCAGAAGGTTGCCACTAGCGGTTCTCACACAGTCGCCTTGAAGACAGACGGAACACTCTGGACTTGGGGCGGTAATCCCAATGGTCAATTAGGCGATGGAACATTTGACAGTAAGAATGTCCCGACCCAGATTTCAGGTACAAACTGGTCAGCCGTTGCGGTTGGTGGGAGGCATACGGTCGCTTTGAAGACGGACGGCACGCTCTGGGCCTGGGGCGGTAATCACGACGGAGAATTAGGTGATGGAACAACTAAATATAAGAATGTCCCGACCCAGATTACAGGAACTAACTGGTCCGCTATTGCTGCTGGTTATTATTACACCATTGCCTTAAAATCAGATGGCACGCTCTGGACTTGGGGAGAGAACGATTTTGGTCAATTAGGTGATGGGACAACGGCCGGAAAGAATGTCCCGACCCAGATTTCAGGAACTAACTGGTCAGCCATTGCGGCCGGTAACGCGCACACAGTCGCTTTGAAGACAGACGGCACGCTCTGGGCATGGGGCAATGGTAACGATGGCCAATTAGGCAATGGGGAACATCGCATACCTGCTTTATATATAATTGAATATAGGACACGCCCGATCCAGATTGCAGGAACCAACTGGTCAGCCGTTGCGGCTGGAACCTTTCACACGGTCGCTTTGAAACAAGACGGCACGCTCTGGACTTGGGGAGAGAATTACGACGGACAATTAGGCAATGGAACAACTGGTGATAATAAAGCTCGACCGACCCAGATTGCAGGAACCAACTGGTCCGCTATTGCCGCCGGTGACGCGCACACAGTCGCCTTGAAGACAGATGGCACGCTTTGGACCTGGGGCTCTAACAATGCCGGTCAATTAGGTGATGAGAACAACCCCATACCTCCTTTATTATTTTCACATAATGCTAATGCTCGACCGACCCAGATTGCAGGAACAAACTGGTCAGCCATTGCGGCTGGTCTTTCACACACGGTCGCCTTGAAACAAGACGGCACACTCTGGGCCTGGGGTCGGAACGACTATGGTCAATTATGCGACGGGACAACAACTGATAGAAATACCCCGACGCAGGTGGGGCAATAGTTTAATGTGGACAAATTCGGGGGACACCATACCTAATAGATAACCAAGGCATTCCCGGAATTCCCCACAAATCTTGAGACATATCTACCACAGACAGGGATGACTGAGACGCCCGTCTGGATGACTCAGGCAACCGTCTGGACGACTGAGACGTCCGTCTGGACGACTGAGACATCCGTCTGGATGACTGAGACGCCCGTATAGACGACTGAGACGCCCGTATGGATGACTACAACGCTCGTATGGATGACTGCAACGCCTGTATAGATGACTGCAACGCCCGTATGGATGACTACAACGCCCGTATAGATGACTGCAACGCCCGTTTGGATAGATGAACGACTGGTTCGGAGAGAGCAACGAACGGTTCACTGAGGGCAATGAATGGTTCATTGGTGCCTTGGACTGGTTCATTGGCGTCCTGGATTGGTTCATCGGCGTCCTGGATTGGTTCATCGGCGTCCTGGACTGGTTCATTGGCGTCCTGGACTGGTTCATTGGCGCCCTGGACTGATTCATTGGCGCTCTGAAATGGTTCACTGATGTCTCTAAACGGTTCATTGAGGGCGGGGGAAGGTTTCCGCTAACAAGCAGGAGGTTATTGCTAAGTAGCAGGAGAAAATCGCTAAGTAGCGCAAAGAAATCGCTAAGTAGCAGAGGGTTATTGCTAACAGCAGAAGGTTTTCGCTAATTAGCAGAAGGTAATCGCTATGTAGCAGAAAGTTTTAGCTAAGTAGCAGAAAGGAATCGCTAACAAGCAGAAGATTCTGGCTATCTATCCAGAGGTTTCGGGGATATACACGGAGGTTCCGGGGGTATACACGGAGGTTCCGGGGGTATACACGGAGGTTCCGGGGATATACACAGAGGTTTCGGGGACATCCACGAAGTTTCCGGGGACATACACGGAGGTTTCGGGGGCATACACGGAAGTTCTGGGGGTATACACGGAGGTTCCGGGGATATACACAGAGGTTCCGGGGGTATACCCCATCATCATTTTAAGGACTAATTATGCATTTAATTGCGTTTCTGGACTATAAGGAGGGGGGGGATGCCACCCCCCCTACCCCCCATCCCAGACCCCCTTGTGTTACCTCGGATAGTCAGATTTGGTATTCTGGATAGTCAGATTTGGTATCCCGGATAGCTGGACTTGGTATCCCGGATGGCCGGACTTGGTATCCCGGATAGTCAGGCTTGGTATTCCGGATAGACAGACTTGGTATCCCGGATAGTCAGACTTGGTATTCCGGGTAGCAAGACTTGATATTCCGGATAGATAGATTTGATACAGGGGAGGGGTAGACGTAATATACTGCTGGATACCGTCAAGAAAACACCTGTTTTCTTTTGAAATCTGCCTAATCTACGCAACCCATGAACTTCGTCAGGATAATGTGGCAGTACGTCGTGGAATTACCGCCAGAGGCGGGTCTGCCTCAGGCATGATATCCCAGCGGGACTCGAACTGCCGCTAACCCCGATGTCACTGCGCTCATCGGGATAATGTGGCAGTCCCTAAAGGGAGGCAGTATCTCTACGTCGTGGAATTTATCCCGCCTTTGGGCGGGACTCCTACTGCCACTAACCCCGATGTCGCTGCGCTCATCGGGATAATGTGGCAGTAACGTTATATCCTGATTGCATCAGTCTATAACTAACTGCCACTAATCATAAAATCCTTGACCGAAGGAAAATAGTTTGATAAATAATTTACCACGAAGTCACGAAAATATAAAGGCACGGAGAATTTAGTAATTATTTCGGACTTTCGAGTTTTCGTGGTAGTATTATGAATTTACACGAATATCAGGCCAAGGCATTGCTCAATAAATACGGTATCCCCACGCCGAAAGGGGAGATGACCGATTCTCCGGCCAAAGCGGGCGAGATATTTTCCCGTCTTGGCGCACCGGTAGCCGCGGTCAAGTCTCAAATCCATTCAGGCGGCCGTGGCAAGGCCGGCGGCATCAAAGTAGTCAAATCCGTTGCTGAAGCCGAATCCGCCGTGCGCGAACTCATCGGCAAGACTTTGGTCACTGCCCAGACCGGTCCGGCCGGACGGGTGGTGCGCAAGGTATTGATAGAGGAATCCATTCCGGTTGCCCGCGAATTATACCTGGGCATCGTCATAGACCGCAAGACCTCGGCGCCGGTGATGATGGCCTCGGCCGAGGGCGGGATGGAAATAGAAGAGCTGGCCCGCAAGTCGCCTGAGAAGATTATCAAGATGCCGTTCCATCCGCATCTGGGCCTGGCCGGGTTCCAGGCGCGCGAACTGGTTTTTGCACTGGGCTTGGGCAGCGCCGCATACGCTGATATATTCATTAAGTTAAGCAAACTCTTTATAGAAAACGACTGCTCGCTGGCCGAGATTAATCCGCTGGTGATTACCAAAGAGAAGAAAGTAATGGCGCTTGACGCCAAGATTAACCTGGACGACCGGGCGCTGTTCCGGCACAAGGAATTGGCTGAATGCCGTGACATCAACGAGGAGCACCCGATTGAATACGAGGCATCGAAGTATGACTTGAGTTACATCGGGTTAGACGGCAACATCGGCTGTATGGTCAACGGGGCCGGACTGGCTATGGCAACTATGGACCTGATAAAACTGCACGGCGGCGAGCCGGCCAACTTCCTGGACGTGGGCGGCGGCGCTTCGGCCGAGCAGGTGACCCAGGCATTCAAGCTCCTTATTGCCAATAAGAATGTAAAGGCCATCCTGGTCAATATTTTCGGCGGGATAATGAAGTGCGACATCATTGCTCAGGGCATTGTAGCGGCGGTTAAGGAAGTGGGGCTTAATTTTCCGTTGGTGGTCCGGCTGGAAGGCACCAACGTGGATATAGGCAAGAAGATACTAAAAGAATCTAAACTCAATATAGTTTCGGCTGATAGTATGGACGAGGCGGCCAAGAAAGTGGTTGAGAGTCTTAAGCTATAAAATATGAGCATTTTAGTTAATAAAACCACCAAGGTCATCGTTCAGGGCATAACCGGCTCGGCTGGCAGTTTTCACACCAAGCAGATGCTGGAATACGGCACGAAAATCGTGGCCGGAGTGACCCCGGGCAAGGGCAATACCAAATTCGATGACCGGGTTCCTATTTATGACACCCTGCGCCAGGCGGTCAGCTCTACCGGAGCTGATACCAGCGTGGTCTTTGTGCCGCCGGCTTTTGCGGCTGATGCTTTGCTGGAAGCGGTTGACTGCGGGCTTAAATTGGTTGTTTGCATCACCGAAGGTATCCCGACCCTGGATATGGTCAAGGTGTATAAGGTATACCGCGATAAGGGCGTGCGCTTGGTCGGTCCGAACTGCCCGGGCGTGATTACGCCTGAAGAGTGCAAGCTGGGTATTATGCCCGGCTATATCCACAAGAAGGGCGGTATCGGCATTGTTTCGCGCAGCGGCACTCTTACCTACGAGGCGGTTTGGCAGACCACCAAGGTCGGGTTGGGCCAGTCCACCTGTTTGGGTATCGGCGGCGACCCGATTATCGGCACCTCGTTTGTGGATGCGCTGGAGCTGTTCCAGCAGGATAATGAAACCAAGGCCATAATTATGATAGGCGAAATCGGCGGCACTATGGAAGAAGAGGCGGCTGAATATATCAAGAATAATGTCACCAAACCGGTAGTCAGTTTCATCGCCGGACGGACCGCGCCCAAGGGCAAGCGGATGGGCCATGCCGGCGCGATTATCTCCGGTGGCAAGGGCACGGCACAGGAAAAGACTGAAAAACTTACTGCCTGCGGCGTGACCGTGGTGGACAGCCCGGCGCTTCTCGGCACGGCTATTTACGATAAATTAAAGAGTTTATAGAATTATAGAGTTTGTGGAATTATAGAGTTATAAGACAGATTGTTATGGCAACCATTAACAGGTTTGAGGATATTCAGGCGTGGCAAAGGGCAAGGGAATTAGTTAATGATATTTATACAATTACCGCAGTTAATCCGTTTGCCAAGGATTTTGGTTTAAGAGACCAGTTGCGCCGGGCAGCGGTATCGATAATGCTGAATATTGCAGAGGGATTTGCCCGACGGACCAATAAAGAATTCTCGCAGTTTTTAGTGAATGCGCATGGCTCGGCAGCCGAGGTTCAGGCTGCCTTATATATCGCGTTTGACCAGGGATATATTAATCAAGATAAATTTAACGAGCACTATAATAAAACCGGGGAAATTTCAAGGATGTTGATGTCTTTTAGCAGGTATCTTATTGCAAAAAAGTAACTCTATAAACTCTATAGACTCTATGAACTCTATAAACTCGGTTGATCAGATAATCAAGATTGCCCTGGAAGAGGATTGCGCCAAGAATGATATCACTTCCAAGGCGCTTATAGGCCAGGGCAGGAAGGCCCGCGGGTATATTATCGCCAAGGAGCCGGGGATAGTCGGCGGGCTGTTTTTGGTTCCGAGAATATATAAGTTCATAAGCAAGAATGTTCATATTGCCATCAAGGCCAAGGAAGGCGAAGAGGTCAAGGAAGGCCGGGTTCTGGTTACCATGGGCGGCGATGCCCGGGCGATACTGGCCGGAGAACGCACCGTGCTGAATTTCCTTCAGCGCGTCTGCGGCATAGCAACTTATACTAATAAATTCATCCAGCAAATCAGGAGTTTTCGGATTAAACTACTCGATACGCGAAAGACCGTTCCCGGCTGGCGCTTCCTGGATAAATACGCGGTTAAAACAGGCGGCGGGACGAACCATCGGATGAATATGGCGGAGTCATTCCTGATTAAGGATAATCACAAGAAATTGTGCTCTTTGGATAGTATCACCAAGATGATGCCGGCATTGAAGAAATACAAAAAGGTAATAGAGGTTGAGGTGGAGACGATTGACGAGTTGGTTCAGGTGCTCCGGAACAGGCCGTCTATCATTATGCTGGACAATATGGATTTAAAGACGATAGCCCAGTCGGTTAAGATAATCGAGGACCTGCCGGCCGGACAGCGGCCGTTGTTGGAAGTCTCGGGCGGGGTGAACCTGCGTAACGTGCGCAATATCGCCAAGACAGGCGTGGATTTCATATCGGTCGGAGCGATTACTCATTCGGCTCCGGCGCTGGACATTTCTTTGGAGATTGAGTAGTACTTATTTACCACTATGCGACCACTTATAAAAGTTATATTAGCGATAGTTATTCTTGGTGTAATTCTTGGTGTAATTGCTGGAATGTTCAGCACCTATGAAGGTGTTTATGAATGTCTAATTTGCCATAAATGGAAAAGGGTAAATAAGATTACTTTTTTGGGGGTATCTCTTAAAAGTAATGAATATAGCCCTCCACAGAAAGAGGATTATGAAAAATGGTATTGGGAAAATATTGGAATTGAACACGAACATCACTGGCGTAATACAGGAGGTTCTCATATTAAGAGTCTTTTCGGGGAAAGCTGGTTTGACTCTTTTGGAACAGGTCCTCTCTTCTTTAGCGCTATTCCCTATGTGCCTGATAAACAAATTGCCTTAGCAATGGCTAAACGCATTGCTTTATCATCGCCAGAGGAAAGATTAAAACTACTTAAATGTTTTTCATTTTCTATGAGTTGTGACTGTATAAAACAAATCCCTCGGAAACAATTAGATGATTTGTCAATTTCTTTGTCTAAACCTTGGCTATCACTTGGCGGTGACAAAAAGATGTCCCTTGAAGATTTCCATAAATCTTATCAAATCTGGCTGAAATATCATACCGTCTGGTAAGTAAAATAAGGTAGAATAGCTACAGCCACACCACAGAGTATTGATTTTATATTAGGAAAAGTAGTTGACAGTAAATCTTGAAAATATAAAAGGGAAGTATATCTGGATATATAACCTGAAATCTGAAATCCTTATAAGGTATGACTGAATTTAATCTTGCACCGCTTGATACCAAGACTATCGGCAAGCGGATTGTTTACTATAAAAAAGTTACCTCGACCAACGACCTGGCCTGGCTGGAAATTGCCAACGGCGCCGAAGACGGCCTGGTGGTGATAGCCGGCGAGCAGATGAAGGGACGTGGCAGGTTTGGGCGGAACTGGGTCTCGCCCACCCGGAAGGGTATCTGGCTGTCGGTGGCGCTGAAACCCCGGTTGCCGGTGGACAAGATGTTCTCGCTTATGGCAATCGGAGCGCTGGCCGTGGCCGACGTGCTTAAGTCACATAAGTTAGAGGCGACGATACGCTGGCCTAATGATGTGGTCATAAATGGCAAGAAGATAGCCGGAATTATCATAGAAACAAAATTCATATCCAAGGAGCCTGAAGCGGCGGTAATGGGCGTCGGGATGAATGTCAATATCGCGCAGGAAGAACTGCCGGAGGAGATTAAGGATATCGCGACTTCCGCATTGGCAGAAAAGGGATATGAGATGGCCATCCAACCGCTGACTGAGGAATTGATTATCCGGCTGGACTACTGGTACCAGTTGCTGAAGGACAAGCAGGATAATGTGATAAATGATGCCTGGCGGAACTATTCGGCGGTTCTGAACAGGATGGTTTCACTGCGTTCCAAGGATTGCGCCTATCAGGGCAAGGCGGTAGATTTGGACCCCTGCAAGGGAATTGCCATTGAGCAATCGGACGGCACAATCAAGTGGTGGCAAGGTGATGAAGTGGAATTATTAAGGCCGATTTAATTGACGGAATTATTAATAACAGTATATTGCCACAGAGCACACGGAGCCCATCGAGGTGCTATTAATCTTTGTGTTCTTTGTGCCTTTGTGGTGAGGAAGCACGCGCGGTTAGCTCAGTCCGGGTTAGTCCCGATATGCATCGGGACGACACGCAACAATGTATTATGTTTATGTGATACAAAGCGAAAGGGATAAGCGGTATTATATTGGATATACGTCTAATTTAGAAAAGAGATTAAATAGCCACAATACTGGTTTACAACGATGGACACGTAGCAGGGGGCCGTGGAAACTGGTTTACAGTGAATACTTCATTAATAAAAGGGATGCTATTATAAGAGAGAGGGGACTTAAGAATAAGAAAAGCCATAAAGCTATAGAAAACATTGTCCATAACAATGATGATAAAATGCGCGGTTAGCTCAGTCCGGTTAGAGCACTTGCTCGACACGCAAGGGGTCACAGGTTCGAATCCTGTACCGCGCACCATCTAAAAGGGGGAAAATAGCGTGGCTTAAAATTATATGCGGTTAGTCCCGAACGTATTCGGGACGACACGTAAGGGGTCATCCCGATAAGCATCGGGATACCGTGCACCATTAAATAAATGGGCCAGTAGCTCAGCTGGGAGAGCATCTCGTTCGCAATGAGAAGGTTGTGGGTTCGAATCCCATCTGGTCCACCAGATATCGATGATGATTGCGGATTGTAGAATGACGAATTCTGCATTCCGCATTTGTGAAGCGCGATTAGCTCAGCCCGGTAGAGCACTTGGATCACACCCAAGGGGTCACAGGTTCGAATCCTGTATCGCGCACCAGATAATTATTACGGATTAATACTTTGCCGCCAGAAATAATTAAAATAGATGGCAATAACTTCAACTCCTCGCTCCTGGAGAAGCCGGCACGCATCATAGCCAATGGCGGTATAGTTGCATTTCCCACAGAGACAGTTTACGGTTTGGCCGTTAATGCGGATAATCCTGATGCGGTAGGGCGCCTGCGCAAGCTCAAGAGCAGTCCGGCTGACCGGCCTTTTACTTATCATCTTGCTGATGTTGATGACATCTACAGGATGGCGCCTGCGATAGGGCGGCTGACGAAGCGGATAATCAGGAATTATATGCCCGGGCCGTTGACTATCGTTTTACCCGACGGCAAAGGCAAATGGATTGGGTTCCGGGTGCCCGATGACAAGGTGGCCCGCGGTTTGATAAGGCTTTCCGGGGTCAAAGTCATTGCCAGCAGCGCCAATATGGCCGGGGAAACAGCGCCCGTTTCGGCCGATGCCATATCCGACGATGTCAGAAAATCGATAGATTATATAATTGACGCCGGCCAGGCCAAAGTAGGCGTGTCGTCAACTGTTGTCAGGATTAATCAGGATAATAAATGTGAAGTTTTGCGCGAAGGCTCGGTAAAGGCTGATGATATCCGCAAGCTTGATTATAAATTGATTCTGTTTGTTTGCACCGGCAATACCTGCCGCAGCCCCATGGCGGCCGGTTTATTCCGCAAGATGCTGGCCCAAAAGATGGGTGTTCCGGTAACGCAGTTGGAACATCACGGATACAAAGTAGAGTCGGCCGGCACGTCGGCGGTGTTTGACAGCCCGGCTTCCGAGTTAGCCGTCAAGGTAATGGATGAGATGGGCGTGGATATCAAGTCGCATCTTTCCCAGCCGGTTACCTTGACTCTGGTCGAAGAGGCGGATAAGATTTATGTGATGACCAGGGGACATCTGGAAACTTTGCGTGAGTGGGTATTTAATGCCGACAACATAAGCCTGCTTGACACAGCAGGCGAAGATATTGCCGACCCGATTGGCCAGAACGTAACTGTTTATAGGAGTAGTGCATTCAGGATTAAGAAAGCACTGGAGAGAATAAAATTATGAAGATAGCGATTGCTTCGGATCATGCCGGTTTTAAGGTCAAGGAGTTAATCAAGCCTCTGCTGGATAAGTACAATTACAGTTATCGGGATTTCGGGGCGAACAGCGAGGATTCCGTGGATTATCCCGATTATGCTTTCAATGTTGCCGAGGCTGTGGCATCTGGTTCTTATGAGCGGGGGATTCTTGTCTGCGGCACTGGTTTGGGTATGGCGATTGCCGCCAACAAAGTCAATGGTATCAGGGCGGTAACAGTCCATAACGCATTCACGGCGGAGATGTCTCGGCGCCACAATGACGCGAATGTGTTATGTTTAGGTGCGCGGATTCTTCAGACGGCTGATATAGAAGGAATTGTTAAGTTGTGGCTGGCCACGCCTTTTGAAGGAGACCGGCATACTCGACGGGTAGATAAGATTGGCCGGTACGAAAAGGGATGCTCGAGTAAAAATACTTGACATTATATTAACGGGTGCTATAAATCCATCGCAATCGCAATTCAAGCGGGCGTAACTCATTAGAAACTGTTCGGCTCGCCGAGCGGGACGTTACAGTTTCTTATCCCGACGTTATGTCGGGAGTTGGTAGAGTATCCCGAACCATCGGGATTGTCGACGGTTATGTTTTTTGTCTATATACTTGAAAGCGAGGCTAACGATAAGTATTATGTCGGCTCTACGGGTGATCTGAAACAACGTTTGCAGGACCATTTATCCGGTAGGGCAGGATGGACCAGAAGAAATGGGCCTTGGAAATTAAGATACCATGAGGAGTTTAAAACGCGTAAGGACGCGCTTACAAGAGAGCATTATTTAAAAAGGTTGAAAAGTAGCAAGGTTATTCAACAAATTATACAATCAAAGGTAAATTGCCTTTCCTAGGACAATATGTCCGAGATGCGGGCGTAACTCAGTTGGTAGAGTACAACGTTGCCAACGTTGTTGTCGCCGGTTCGAATCCGGTCGCCCGCTCCATTTTTATTTATGTCCTACGTAGTAATTGCCCGACGTTATCGCCCGAAATCATTTGATGAAGTGGTCGGGCAGGAATACATCGGGACAACATTAAAAAACGCTATTCTTGAGAATAAAGTTTCACATGCCTATATTTTTTCCGGCCCGCGCGGGGTAGGCAAGACCTCTATGGCCCGGATTTTTGCCAAGGCTCTTAATTGCAACAAGGGGCTGACGGTAAAACCATGCAATGACTGCGAGCAGTGTAAGCGGATAAGCGAAGGAACGGATACCGATGTTATCGAGATGGATGCGGCTTCTAATCGCAAAATAGACGACATCAGGAATATTATCGCGAATGTTGCTTATACGCCTTTAAGGAGCAGATTTAAGGTTTATATCATAGATGAGGCCCACCAGGTGACTCCGGATGCTTTTAATGCTTTATTGAAGACTCTGGAGGAACCGCCGCCGCACGTCAAGTTTATATTTGCCACGACTGAAATCAGCAAGCTCCCGGATACAATAATCTCGAGGTGCCAGAGGTTTAACTTCAGGCGGATTCCGCCCAATATGATATACCAGCAGATTAGTGATATAACTAAGAAAGAGAAATTTAATATTGAAGATTCCGTAATGAAGACTGTCGCGCATTTGGCTCACGGCTCTATGCGCGATGCCCAGAGTATATTAGACCAGCTGATATCGTATGCCGGATCCAAAGTTTCCATTAAGGATTTGGAAAACCTGAGCGGTGCAATCGATCCGGCAATAATGTTTAAACTTGTTGATGCCATATACCAGCGGCAGATGGAGAATATAATTGACATAACCGATAAGGTGATAGCTGAAGGTAAGGACATAAATATTTTTATTGAACAGCTGACAGAACATTTTTGGTGTCTTATTTTAATGGCTATAAACCCTAAGGAGAAATCTGAGATTATTGAGGATCAAGAAGCATATCTGAAGCAGACCAAGTATTTCAGCGTGGATACGTTGCTGGAATATATCAAAATGCTGAGTGAAGCTAAAAAGAGCATTAAAGAAACCAGCGCGATACGTTTATGGATAGAAGTGACGCTTTTAAGACTGACGCAACTTTCGCCCAAGCATCATGAACAGGTGTC
The DNA here is from genome assembly GCA_043808305.1 of Planctomycetota bacterium. GTDB lineage: Bacteria > Planctomycetota > MHYJ01 > JACQXL01 > JACQXL01 > JBBAAP01. Next base: position 35,274 of record JAZDFB010000103.1, read on the forward strand.
GGTCACAAAGACAGTTACTGCGAAATCAGCGCCTCAAGAGGCGGAAGAGAAAAAAACTGTGATTGTTAAGGAAGACGTGAATCCTGAACGTTCGGACAGCGCCGTATACAATATGGCATTGCTTTCCGAACCGGACAAAAAATCATTGTGGGCTCAGATATTATCCGAGGTTAAATCAGTTAGCCCGACTAAGGTTTTCCCTTTCCTTAAGGAGGGGCAGTTAGTAGAAATAAACCAACATGAAATTATGATTGGTTTTCCTAAGACACATAACTTCCACCGCTCTAAGCTAGATGAAATAGCAAATAAGAAAGTAGTTGAGGGTTGCATAGATAAAGTAACCGGTATAAGCCTTCCCCTTAATTTAACGGTACTCAGTGAAGGCGATAATTCTAACGGTTTGAATTATTCAGAAGACAATGTGTCAAATGAACCTGTTAAAATAACGAATGATGCGCCCCAGGACGAGATCGTGCGGAATATAATAAAGGCTTTTGAAGCCAGAGTGGTTAAGACGGAATAACATTGGGGCTCACTTCATTCCTGCTATCAATACAAAGGAGGTAATTATGGGGAAATTCCTGATAGTCATTGTATTGTTTTTAATCGGTTTGACCGTAATCGGGGCTGCTTCACAGGATTTTACAGACTATTTGAACAAGGGTATAGATGAATTGATAGGCCAGCTTGGCAATGAGCAGTGGGAAATGCGCGAGAAAGCCAGTGAACAGCTGGTGAGACTTGGGTTGTTGGCACGGCCCGCGTTGGAAAAGGCTCTGTCAAATGAAGATGCCGAAATACGAGAGCGGGCCGTTCAGTTAATAGCCCTGAATAAATGGCGTGAGCCTTTTAGTAGGCGGATGGATAAATTCATTGACCAATTGAAAAACAAGAATTTTAGCGATAAGGTTCTTGTCAACGATATGGTATATTTTTTAAGCCATGACGAATCGTTGGTTCTGATAGATATCCTTAAGGATAATTCCCAGCCTCCTGATGTGCGCTACTTAGTGGCAACGGCTCTAAGAAATGTAGCCAATGTGAATTTCAAGTCAATTAATAACGATATTTTACAACTTTACAGCGGGGAAAAAAATGAGAATATGCGCGTTGCTTTGATCTGGTTGATGAGTAAATGCGGGAAGGATGAAAAGATAACGGCTTTATTAGTATCGGCTTTGAACGAGCCGAGCCATGAGATAAAGAGGACCGCTTTATCTGCTCTTGGAGAAATCGGTGATAACTCTGTTCTGCCTGAAATACTTAAGATGCTTAGAGGTCCGGATAGTAATATTAAAAGCTCTGTGCTTTATGCGCTCAACAAATTTAGAGATGAATCAGTAACTAAGGAGTTAGTAAGGGTTATGAAGGAGGACTCTTCGATAAATATAAGAACTCAGGCTATCGGCATGCTGGCTAATTATACTGGCCCTAAGTTAATTCCTGAATTCTTGGGTCTTCTCAAGAATGATAAAGACCCTTATGTGCAACAGACATTACTTGGGGCTTTGGGGCAATATCGCAATGAGAAAACAATATCACCGGTTTTAATAAGTATGTATAAAACCGCGCATTTAGCTGTCCAGCCCAATATACTTTCGGCGATTCAATCAATTGGGGACAAGGATTCCATCCCGTTGCTGATTGAACTGCTTTCGCAGGAGACAGACTACAATTCATTCCATACTATATTGAATACCGTTCAAGCTCTTGCTGCGAACCAGAAATTCACTCCAGCTTCCATGCCTCAAAGCGTGAAAGATGATATTATTGCTAAAGCGAAAGAGTGGTGGGGTAAGAATAAATAGTAATTGGCCTGCGGTTGCTCTTAAGTTAGATATTCCTTATTTGAATGCTATTCAATTAGCTTTAAAGTTAGCAACTCTGGTTTGGTATCAAGCCTGATTTAAATATGCCCAGAGGGAATCGAACCCTCATATACGGCTTCGGAGGCCGTCACTCTATCCGTTGAGATATGGGCATATAATTATAATTATTATTCTCTCGTAATCAATTGTCAAGTTTTATTTGACGCAGACGGGATTTCCATTATAAATAACAGAATGTTAAATAGATGGATGCTGCTAATCTTATGTCTTGTTTTTATTAGCAGGGCAAGTAATGCACAGGATAGTGCCGGTCGGAATAATGCCAATATACATTATGGCCATCTGGAGCGTTGGAAGGAAGACAATCTTCAGATTACCGCATTTACCGGAAATGTAGAGCTCTATCATGCCGGAAAAGTTATTAAGGCTGATACATTAATTGCTTGGAACAAGGTCGATGCATCGGGGCAAGCGAGCGGCAATGCAGATGATACTGTTTTTAATGAGGTTTATGCTGAAGGTAATATTAAAGTTATCAGTGAAGATGATACTTTATTAGCTGACAGATTTTATTATAACTTCATAAATGATACCGGTGTAAGTGTTAATGTTGAAATAAGGACTTCAGCGCGCTTGGATAATGCAAAGAGCGAACCGCTTGTTATCAGGGCGAAGATGGTATATCAGTTAGATAAGAAAACTTCAACGGCTCATCAAGCCATAGTTACTACATGCACGCACGGTAAACCGCATTATTATTTCTGGGCAAGCACTATAAAATTCACCGATGACGAAAAAGGCAAAATCATCAGTTTTTTTAATATTGTGCCGCATTTTTGGGGCATACCGTTTTTCTATTTTCCTTATTACAGCAAGACTCTTGGAGAAGACAACCTGTTAAGGTCAGTTCATTATGAACGGACATATCGATTTGGAAAGACATTACAAAGCAATTGGGGTATTAATATTGATAAATATAAGCGCGATGAGAATGGCGAAATATTGAAAGATAGCGACGGGCGATACAAAACTAAAAGGTGGGGTGATCTTACGTTGGAACATTCATATTATGAGCGGCGGGGTAACGGATTTAAACCCAGTCTAAGATATAATTGGCTTGATTATAACGGTTATATAAAAGGTTATTATATTAATGACAAAGGGCCGTTTCCGACTACTTATGACAGAGGGCTTTATGGATATTTTGGCGAGCCGTTACCGACCGAAGAAACGGCGCGATATCGCATTCACGCTTTTCACAGGCAGCAACTTAGTGATAAAATCAGGGCTGATGCAGAAATTTATTATTTAAGCGATAGAATGTTTCAGATAGAGTTTTTTGAGCGTGAGGCCAAGGAGGAGAAATCGCCGGAGTCATATGTTTATTTGCGGCGTTTAGACGGTAATAGCGGTCAAACATTGTTGGGGCGGGAACGACTTAATAAATTCCAGAGTCAAACAGAATATCTTCCGGCATTGAATTATTACTTGATAAATGAGCCGTTAAAATATGTTCCAGTTTACGGCTCGTTGAATGCGGGGGTAAGCAAGCTTAATCTGAAATACGATGAAAAAACGGGATTGCTTTCGGAATCACTTTCCCGTTTTGACTTGATGGGGGAATTATCAAGCCCGCATCAAATTTTCTTTGTCAAAGCAACCCCATTTATATCAACACGCCTTACGGGCTATGATAAGGGAGTGCAGCAGGATAATTATCTCGATCGTTATGTTTCTTCCGCAGGTTTAAGATTGTTCTCTCAGTTTAATCGTGTGTTTGATACTAAGAATAAATACCTTGGGATTAATAATATTATGCATATCGTTTCGTTGGATGCTCGATACAATAATAATTACCAGGTGACAACGGCGCCTTCTGAATTAATAAATACCGACCAGATTGATCAATTGAATGAATTTAGTGAATGGTATTTTGAAATAAGAAACCGTTTTAAGACCAGAAGTTCGCAAGCGCAGCCTGAAGACAATAATTATAATGAATTTCTTAATATTGGCATTGCCATAGAAAAATACCCGTCCGCTAACCGGGATACGACATCATTCAACAGTTCAAATTATTTGTACCCGATGAATTGGATAACCTTGGCGCCGGATAAAAATGGCAACTTCATGGAGAAAAAAATATCGAATCTTAATGTAGACGTGCTTTTCACGCCTAATTTGCCTTTTTCATTTTTTGGCAAAACAGAATACAATACCAGAGATCACAAACCAGAGGTTAATACGGCAGGAATAAATTTAGTACCCTATGCAGGCTGGAATGTAGCCGTAACCGAGCGATATATTATTAATAGCTCAAATGCATTGAGCTTGGGATTATCGTGCACTCCTGTAGAAAAATGGCAGGTATCGATTTCAGAGCAATATGATTTTAAATGGAATGCATTTATCAACAGAAATTATTCATTACAGCGGGACTTGCATGAATTCTTCCTTAATTTCTCGATAACAGTCGATAAGGGGAAGGACGAGACTTTTTTTGCGGTTACGCTTACTCCTAAAGGTATATTCAAGAGGTAGTTTAGTAAATATGAACATAAGTATTATTGGTTGTGGCTACGTTGGTTTGGTAACTGCAGTATGTTTCGCAGAAAAAGGGCATCATGTTTTAGGTGTTGATAATGATGAACAAAAGATTCGAGTGCTCCAGGCAGGTAATATTCCTATTTATGAGCCGGGTCTTCTTGAGCTTGCCAAGAATTTATCTAAAAACAAGTTGATGTTTTCCAATCGGATAAAGGACGCGGTTAGTTTTGCGGATATAATATTTATTTCAGTAGGTACACCTTTGGGCCAAGGCGGCGGGGCGGATCTTTCTCAGGTAAAAAGAGTAGCCCGTGAAGTTGCTCTGAATCTTAATTATAAATACAAAATAGTCGCTGAAAAAAGTACCGTTCCCGTTGGTACAGCAGATCAGCTTAAAGAAACCATTAAAAGATATGCACCGCTGGGCGCCTGTTTTGATGTGGTTTCTAACCCGGAGTTTCTTCAGGAGGGCAGGGCAATAAAAACAACACTGCATCCGGATCGCATTGTCGTCGGTGTGGAAACCAGGCGGGCGGAAAATATAATACGAAAGCTGTATTCATCATTCAAGGCGCCCTTATTGATAACTGATCTTAAGAGCGCTGAATTGATAAAGCACGCATCTAATTCATTCTTAGCCACCAAGATATCTTATATAAATGCCATCGCCGATATTTGCGAGAAAAGCGGGGCTGATGTTAGAAAAGTGGCTTATGGTATGGGACTTGATAAACGCATCGGGAAGGAGTTTCTCCGCGCCGGTATCGGATACGGCGGTTTTTGCTTGCCCAAGGATGTAAGTGCTTTTGTCCATATAGCCGAGAAATTAGGATGCAAATTCGACTTGCTCAAGGCCGTTCAAAGTATTAACAGGGAACAGCGCCGGCACTTCCTAAGAAAAATAGAAAAAGCTTGCGGATCAGTTAAAGGGAAAAAAATAGCGGTTATGGGATTATCTTTTAAACCGGACACTGACGATATCAGGGAGTCTCCGGCTATTGACATAATCAGAGGTTTGATTAATAAAGGGGCGAAAGTTGCGGCATATGATCCGAAGGCTATGATTAATATGAAAAAGATAATACCACCGGGTAATATCCAGTATGTGAATAATCCATACAATGCGGCGACCGGAGCGGATTGCTTGGTCATTACCACGGAATGGGATGAATTCAAGAATCTTGACCTCAAGCGCCTGAAACGCATAATGAACAAACCCTTGATCGTTGACGGCCGTAATATATTTGACCCGCTAATGATGAGGAAGCAAGGATTTCTCTATGTCGGCATCGGATTTAAATAGAACAGGAGCATTTAAATGAGTAAAGCTGTGTATGCCGGTTCATTTGACCCGGTTACCAAAGGACATCTGGATGTTATAGAACGTGGCTCGCGTATGTTCGACGAGTTAATTGTGGCCGTGGCAGACAACCAATCAAAGCCGCTTCTATTCAAAAAGAGCGAAAGAGCATATCTTATCAAGAAATGCATAAGTAAATACCCTAATGTCACGGTTGACAGCTTCAACGGATTGCTCATAGACTATGTCCGAAAGCAGGGAACAAATATCATATTGCGCGGTATCCGGACGATATCTGATTTTGAAGCTGAATTCCAAATGGCTCTTACCAACCGGGCTATAGCGCCGGATATTGAAACTATATTTGTAATGACCTGCGAAAAATATTCGTTCATCAGCTCGCGCCTGATGAAAGAAGCTGTGTCTTTAGGCGCAAATGTGGGAATGTTCCTTCCTAAGGAAGTCGAACAGGCTTTAATAAAAAAACTTAAGAAACATAAATAATAAGGAGAATTTTTATGATAAATAAAGCTAAAATAATCAAGGCTATAAAGTTATTCTTGGAGGGCATAGGCGAACAGCCTAACAGGGCAGGCCTGAAAGAGACGCCCCATCGCGTTGCCGAAATGTGCGAAGAGATTTATTCTGGCATTGGAGTCAACCCCTGCCAATTAATTAAACCTCTTATCAGCCAGGAGCATGATGAGATTGTTTTAGTCAAAGACATTCCTTTTTACTCAATATGCGAGCATCACCTGCTTCCGTTTATCGGCAAGGCTCATGTGGCTTATTTGCCGGCCAGCGGCCGTATCAGCGGAATAAGCAAGCTGGCCCGGGTGGTGGATATTATTTCCAAACAGCCGCAAGTTCAGGAACGCCTTACGGTTACCATCGCGGAAACTATTATGAAGTCCCTTAAACCGCGGGGTGTTATGGTTATCATAGAATCAGAGCATCTTTGCATGACTATGCGCGGGATAAAGAAAGCCGGGTCTATAATTACCACTTCGGTTGTCCGCGGGGCATTCCTCAGGAGCCCCTCAACCCGTACTGAGGCAATGTCTTTGATTTATAACCAGGGCCGAAGGTAAATAATAAAGAATACCAAGGTTAAATCCGATAAATATTGACCAATGTTCATCTATTCTTGGTAACGAAACTGTTATTTTTTCTTGACATTTATCAGCTAATCCCATATACAAGTTGGCTTATCGGAATTAAGAAAGGAGTCATTTATGACCAAACAGGAAATCCTGGACAAGATGACCGAGATAGTTTGCAAGCAATTAGGGGTTGCCCGTGAAAAGGTTCTTCCCGAAACCTCTTTTGTCAACGATCTCGGCGCAGATTCGCTTGATACCGTGGAACTGGTTATGGAAATGGAAGAAGTTTTTGGGATGTCTATTCCTGACGAGGAAGCGGAAAAAATCCAAACCGTCGGCGATGCCATTAATTACGTCGAAAAAGCACTGGCTTCTGCGGGGAAATAGTTCATATCTTATAATAAACGGCCTTTCCTCTGATGGTTTATCAGGGGAAAGGATTTTTATATTATGGAAAGAAAAAGAGTCGTTATCACCGGTTTAGGCAGTGTTTGTTCCGTGGGTAATAATCCCGCGGAGATCTGGGCCAACCTCTTAGCCGGGAAAAGTGGCATTGCTAAAATCCAGGGCTTTGACACTACCAGTTTTGAGGTCTATATAGGTGGCGAGGTCAAAGGCTTAAACTTGGATGAATATATTGAGCCGCAGGCAGCCAAGCGTATGGACCGCTACGCCCAGTTTGGGGTGGTCTGCGCCATCCAGGCCGTCAAAGACTCCGGGCTGGACTTAACCAAGGAGAATCTTCACCGCATAGGCGCCATCATCGGTTCCGGTATCGGCGGTTTTGGAGAGACTGAAGCGCAGCATACAAGATTGATTCAAAAGGGGCCCAACCGTGTTTCGCCGTTCACCATTCCCAAGGTGATGATGAACGCCGCATCCGGCCAGATTGCCATACATTTTAAGCTTAAAGGACCCAATTTCTCCGTGGCCTCTGCCTGCGCTTCGGCCAATCACGCCATGGGTATGGCTCTGAGGACCATCCAGCATGGCGAAGCCGATATTATCCTGACCGGTGGAACCGAGGCGGCCATAACGCCGCTGAGCGTAGCCGGATTTGCTTCGCTCAAGGCGCTGTCCAAACGCAACGATGCTCCGGAAAAAGCCAGCCGGCCGTTTGAAAAGGACCGTGACGGTTTCGTCATCGGCGAAGGCTCTGGCATTCTGGTTATGGAAGAACTTTCCCACGCCATTGCACGCGGTGCTAAAATATATTGCGAAGTGCTCGGATTCGGAATGAATGACGACGGCTATCATATTACTGCGCCCGACCCCGAAGGCGACGGTATGGCCATGTCTATGAAACTGGCTTTAGCTGATGCCAATCTGAAACCCGAGGATATCTCATACATTAACGCCCATGGCACGTCAACTACATATAACGATATGACCGAAACCAAGGCCATAAAAAATCTTTTCGGCGGACACGCAAAGAAACTGGCTATTTCATCCACTAAATCAATGGTCGGGCATCTGCTGGGCGCTTCAGGCGGGGTGGAACTCATCGCGACTGTTTTATCAATCAGGGACGACATAGTCCATCCGACCATAAATTATGAAACCCCCGACCCCGAGTGTGACCTGGACTATGTTCCCAACAAGTCGCGTAAAATCACTGTGGAAAAAGCGATATCCAATTCATTTGGTTTCGGCGGGCATAACGCCACCATTGCCGTAGGCAAATACCATACTTAGGCTGTTAGAACGTAGTGAGTTATACTTGGGCTGTTAGACTTTATCGGTGGAGATCCCGCTACTTATAGCGGGAGTCGTTATCAGCCCAGTATCCTCGGCTGTAATGCTCCTTTGTCGCTAACAGCCGATGGACAGCCTAGTATAGTTGACAGTAATTCTGGCTCCCACTTTGCGGGACGCCATCAAACTGTCATACTACAAGTAGCAAATTGCATATTGCAGATTTCATATTAGCATACTACACAGAAAGGGCTTTATGTTTACAACCGATTATAACCTGACCGATGAGCAGAAGGAACTGCGCAAACTGGCTAAAGAAATAGCCGACGAAAAGATTCGTCCGGTTGCCGCCAAATACGACGAAGCCAATGAATTTCCCTGGGAGATAGTCAAGATTCTGGCTGATGCCGGTTTTTTCGGCGTGTTCATTGACGAAAAAATACGGTGGTACGGCTACCACCAGCGGCGTACTGGATTTGTGCATCGTCACCGAAGAGCTCAGCCGGGCCTGCGGCGGTATTTCCCTGTGCCTGGCTGCGACGGCTTTAGGCACCTTCCCGATAATCCTTTACGGCAACGAAGCCCAGAAGAAGAAATACCTGCCTGCCATCGCATCGGGCAAGCGCCTGGCCGCATTCGGGCTGACCGAAGCCAACGCCGGCAGCGACGCCAGCGGCATCCAGACCACAGCTACCAAAGACGGCGATTATTACATTATTAACGGCACTAAGCAATGGATAACCAACGGCGGCGAAGCCGAGATATATTCTGTCGTGACCATGAGCGACAAATCCCGCGGCGCCCGCGGCGCCACGGCCTTCATCATTGAAAAGGATACGCCCGGTTTCAGCTTTGGCAAGAAGGAGAACAAGATGGGCATCCGCGCCTCGGCCACCCGCGAACTGGTATTCGAAAACTGCCGCGTCCACAAAGACCAGATACTCGGCAAAGAAGGGCTGGGTTTTTTCGTGGCCATGAAAACTTTCGATGCCTCGCGTCCCGGCGTAGCCTCTCAGGCATTAGGCATCGCCCAGGGCGCGCTGGACCAGGCTGTAAACTATGCCCGGACCCGGAGACAGTTCGGCAAATCCATTGCTTCGTTCCAGGGACTGCAGTTTATGCTGGCCGATATGGCTACCCAGGTGGCCGCGGCCAGATACCTGACATACGAAGCCGCCCGCGCCGCCGATAACAAACATCCCAATGTCGGCGCTATCTCGGCTATGGCCAAACTCTATGCTTCCGACACCGCCATGAAGGTCACCACCGACGCTGTCCAGATATTCGGCGGATACGGCTATATGAAGGAATACCCGGTTGAGAAGATGATGCGCGATGCCAAGATTACCCAGATATACGAAGGCACCAACCAGATACAGCGCGAGGTCATCGCACTTGAGCTAATAAAGGAAGCGGCTAAAAGCGTGAAGTAAAACCACAAAGAGCACAAAGGGCACTAAGAAAATATTACTCTTTGTGTGCTTTGTGTCCTTTGTGGTGAAAAGGACACTATGCCCGAATTACCCGAAGTAGAAACCGTTGCACGCGGATTACGAAAGCGCATCGTCGGGCTAAAGATTAAAGGGGTCAGGGTAACACTTCCCAAGCTAATCAACCTTAAACCGGATCGGTTTAGCAAAGCTCTGATAGGTAAAACCATAAAGGCGGTGAGCCGCCGCGCCAAGGTAATCATCATTACCTTAACCAATAGTATTCCGAATTCCACATTCCGAAATCTGCATTCGTTTTCATATTTAGTGGTACACTTAAAGATGTCCGGGCAATTGATGTTTCTGTGTACGGCTGACCCGGTTCAAAAACATACCCACGTAATAATCTATTTGAGCAATGGTCATCACCTGCGCTTCCGTGACCAGCGCCAGTTTGGCTATATCAGGTTCTACGACACTAAAGGGTTGGATTTGTTTATGGCCGAGCATAACTTCGGTTCAGAGCCATTAGGGGGGCTGACCCTGCCGGAATTCCAGGCGCTTATTAAATCACGGCCCAATTCACGGATTAAGCCGTTGCTACTGGACCAGACCGTCATAGCTGGCATCGGCAACCTCTATGCCGATGAAATACTTTTCTATTCCGGTGTGCATCCTTTAAGACGGGCCGGCCTGCTCAAGCCGGCGGAATTGAAGAAGATGTATCAAGGTATGCAAAAGATACTCAAGAAAGCCATTAAAGAGCGGGGGAGTTCCATAGAATTATATGTAGATGCGCAAGGCAGGCCCGGTAATTACGTAAAATATATCAAGGCATATGACCGCGAAGGTAAGCCTTGCCTTAAATGCCGGAGCAAGATTACCCGCATAAAAATCGGTTCCCGGAGCGCCTATTTCTGTCCCAGGTGCCAGCCCCGTTAGAGTGAGGAGGGTATGAAATTAAAAAAGATAGCCACTAAGGCACGAAGAATTTTTAGTGTCTTGGTGTCTTCGTGGCGGAGAAGGTATAAAAATATTGACACCATAGTAGAGAAATATAATCATTAATTGAGAAGCCGCTGATTTTACGGATTCCCGCCAGAGGCGGGTCAGCCTCAGGCTGAAAATAGTTCATCTGTGCAATCTGTGGCTAGTGAGGAGTTTATATGCGGATAGTAAAGCAGTTTGCGATTACGGCGGTTAACAAACCGGGTATCCTGGCCAATGTGGCACAGTCGCTGGCGGAGAAAAAGGTCAATATCCTTGCCCTGATTATTTCGGACTCGGTAGAACTGGGTGTGCTCCGGATAGTGGTGGACAAGGCTGACATCGCCCGTCCGATACTGACCAAATTATTCTCCGAAGTTACCGAAACCGATGTGCTGTTGGTAGATATGCCAAACCGGCCGGGGACGCTGGCCCACGTGGCGGAAAAACTCGGCCAGGCGCATATCAACATCAATTACGCCTACGCCACCACCGGCGCCATGGGCGGACAGACTACGGTGATACTTAAGGTTCAGTATCCGGAAAAGGCCATGGATGTCCTCAGGGAAATTACGCGTAAATCAGAAGGCCGCCAGCTGGTTCGACAAGGGTATTCAAAACGCTAAACCGGCGGGAATCCGTTAGGACGCAGATAATACTTCAACAGTAATTCATACTTTAAGCTGACGAAGTACCAGCGCGGCGCCGCCGATGAGTCCGGCATCGCCGCCCAGCTTGGCCCGGACTATCCTAGGGCATTTGGCCTTTGACGGCATTGTCCGCCCTTTGACGTTCTTCCTGATTTGGCGCATCAATATTTCGCCGGCCTCGGACATCTTGCCGCCGATGATGATCATCTCCGGGTCGAGCACATTGATGAATCCGGCAATGGCTACTCCTAAATACCATCCGGTTTCCTTGACCACCTCGAGCTCCAGCTTGTGTCCTCGCCTGGCCAGGTCAAATATCTTCTTAGCGGTTATATCCGAATCTTCACGGCCGCTGGCCACCCGCCACCGCCGAACCACGCCTGTGCCTGAAGCGACGGTCTCCAGGCATCCGTAATTTCCGCAACCGCACCTGACTCCATCCTTTTGGACAGTGATATGCCCGACCTCGCCTGCGTAAAAGAAACTGCCGTGGTAGATTCGGCCGTCTATGATGATGCCGCCGCCGATACCTGTGCCCAGAGTCAGGAATAGTAGATTTCCGATTCCTTTCCCAGAGCCGAAGCATTGTTCGCCCAGAGCCGCGAGGTTGGCGTCATTATCTATATAGACCGGCAGTCCTAATCCTGACAGCGCCTTCTTGATGGGCAGTCTTTCCCAGCCGGGTATGTTCGGAGTAGGGGCCAGCGGCATACCTTTGACCGGGTCTATCTGGCCGGGCATACCTGCTCCGATTCCAAGTATCGGTTGATTGTTTATAAGAGAGCGGGCGAGCTTGACCACGCGCCGGAGCAGGGCAGGGCCGCCCTGATGGGCCTGGGCCGGAATGGATTTCTTGAGCAGAATCCGGCCTTGTTCATCCACCAGCCCGGCCGAGATGTTGGTCCCGCCGATGTCTATGCCTAAAGCCACCTTTTTCATCGGTTGTTTGCCACAGAGGCACAGAGACCACGGAGGCCAGAAATCATATTTAATTCTCTGTGTGCTCTGTGTCTCCGTGGCTAATGAACAAAATCATATGATAAAGTAAAGTTTTAGTAGACATATTGTGTTTTCTATATAGGATTATGTTAATTATGAGATTAATGAGAGCGCACCGCTGTTTGGTATTCCTGTTCGTTGCCGCGCTGTTCCTGTCGTTGATATCCTGCGGCAAGGATGAGAAACCCAAGGATGTCCAGCCTGCCGGGCCGATACTCCTCGGCGCTTATTATAATCCCTGGTTCGGGGCTGATGCCGGGCAATGGGCAAACTACCTCCGGAAGAAGCTGACCATCCAGCAGGCGCCGGTTTTGGGCGAGTATAACTGCCAGGATATCCCGACCATCAAAAAACACCTGGACTGGGCCAGGGATGCCGATATAGATTTCTTTGCGATGGACTGGTGCGGGCCCAATACCTGGACCGATACGGCAATCAAACAGCAATGGGCGCCGTATCTGGCTAAGACGCAGAGCAAGTTCAGGTTTTGTATTTCCTACCAGACCCTGTTTATCCTGAATAACTCGGGCGGGGGCATCCCGATAACCCGCGATTCTACAAAACAGCTTCTGGACCAATTCACTTATCTGGCAACGGAGTATTTCGGCAATCCGAATTACCTGAAGATAGACGGCCGGCCGGTAGTGTTTATGAAATACAGCCGGATGCTTGCGGGCGACTATGAAAAGGCTTTGGCCAGGGTAAAAACCATTATCAAACACCAGAAGGGTTTCAATATCTTTTTGGTGGGCGACGAGGTCTGGTGGAAGGGCATCACGCCCCAGCGGATAAAATCCTTCGATGCCATAACGGCTTACAGCCTGCAGGGGCCGCTGCAATATGACGGGATGCCGCTTCTGACCGGATTTTTTACCGATGCGGAAAAGCAATTTGACGCATACAAGACCGAGGCCGCCAAGAGTAATGTTCGCTTTATTCCGTCCGTGATGCCCGGCTACAACGACCGGGGCGTCCAGTCCGATGTGCCGCACGCGATATTGTCTCGCGACGCAACAATGGATAAGGAAAACGAAGGCACGACCTACAGGCTGTATTTCAGACTGGCCAAGAAATATCTTGACACGCCGCTGAATATGTTGATGATAACGTCGTTCAACGGCTGGGCCGAGGATACCCAGATAGAGCCGTGCACCAGCAGCTTCCTGACGCCGGCCAAGCATCCGGTTGAGCTTACCGGCGGGTATAATTATTACGGATATAACGACCAGTATCTGAAGATAACCAAGGATGAGAAAGCAATAGAGACTAAGAAATAACCAGCGGGGCAATAAGAATGAATTCTTTGCGTCTCTGCGTAGCCGCAGCGGAGTCCCGATAATCATCGGGGCGGTGAATAATTAAGGAGTAATGTATGGAAAATGTCAAACAGTCGAGCGATATGGAGTCCATTAAGAAACTGCGCGATGCCTATGACCGGATGCGTGCGGAAATCAAGAAGGCGATTGTCGGCCAGGAAAAGGTTCTGGAAGAGTTGCTGACCTGCATCTTTTCCAAGGGCCATTGCCTGATTATCGGCGTGCCCGGATTGGCCAAGACCCTGATGGTTCGTACCATAGCCCAGGCGTTGTCGCTTTCCTTCAACCGCATCCAGTTCACGCCGGACCTGATGCCTTCGGACATTACCGGCACGGACGTGATACAGGACGACCGGGCAACAGGCCAGCGCTGTTTGCAGTTCATCAAGGGCCCGGTATTCGCAAATATTATTCTGGCCGATGAAATCAACCGCACGCCGCCTAAGACGCAGGCCGCCTTGCTCGAGTCGATGCAGGAGCTCCAGGTCACGGCCGGCGGGCGCAAGTACGTTCTGGAACAGCCGTTTTTCGTGCTGGCTACCCAAAACCCGATAGAGCAGGAGGGTACATACCCCTTACCCGAAGCCCAGTTAGACCGGTTTATGTTCAACATTATTATTGAATATCCCAAAGAGCACGAGGAACTGGAAATAATGAAAATCAACACCTCGGCTTTTGACGTTAAGCTGAATAAGGTGCTCAGCGCCCAGGAGATACTCAGCCTGCAGGAAATAGTCCAGCGCGTGCCTGTAGCCGATTACGTAATGCAATATGCTATGAGTCTGGTGCGCCAGACCCGGGTGCACGCCCAGGAACCGGTGCCGGAGTTTATCAGGCAGTGGGTTGCCTGGGGCGCCGGGCCGCGGGCATCGCAGTACCTTATCACCACCGCCCGGGCCAGGGCTGTGCTCCAGGGCAGGTATTACGCTACTACCGAAGACATCAATGCCGTGGTCTATCCGGTCCTCCGGCACCGGATTATCCGCAACTTCACCGCCGAAGCCGAAGGCATCACCACCGATAAGATTATCAGCAAACTTATAGAAATCACTCCCATCGCCGAGGACGAGTTAAGCAAGAATGGAAAACTACCTAAAGTACTTGGATCCTAAGGTCCTGAATAAAATCAGCGGCCTGGCGCTTAAGGCGCGCCTGGTGGTGGAGGGATATCTCAGCGGATTGCACCAAAGCCCTTATCACGGCGTGAGCGTCGAGTTCCGGTCATACCGGGAATACGTCTCCGGCGACGACCTCAGGCACCTGGACTGGAAGGTTTTTGGCCGGTCGGACCGGCTTTACATCAAGCAATACGAGCAGGAAACAAATCTTTTTGCCTACATACTTTTTGATGTATCCGAATCAATGTCTTATGCCTCCGGCGAGGTGAGCAAGCTCGAATACGCCCGTTATCTTGCCGCGGCGCTGACTTACCTGATGATACAGCAGCAGGATGCGGTCGGGCTGGTGCTGTTTGACCAAGAAGTATCAAAATCGATACCATCACGAAGCAGTCCGGCGCATTTGAATCTGATTCTGAAAGAGCTGGACGAAGCCCGGGCCACGCTCAAGACGGACTTCAAAGCGCTTTCCACGGATATGACCGACCGGCTGGAAAAGAAAGGCCTGATTATCGTTATTTCCGACCTTTTTGATAATCCGGACAACCTGATTAAAGGTTTGCAGAAGATACGCCACAAGGGGCAGGAGATAATTGTCTTTAACATACTCGATGAATATGAGGTGACTTTCCCGTTTAATAAAATAACCAGGTTTGACGGCCTGGAAGGATACCCGCATCTGACAGCCGACCCGCGGCCATTGCGCGCGGAATACCTGAAAGCCCTGGATAATTTTACTACGACCATAAGGCGGGCTTGCCTGCAAGAACGAATTGATTACGTCAAAATATCCACCGACCAGATGCTTGACGTGGCCTTGAGCGTGTATCTGGCCAAACGGCAGCAGATGTAGAAGCGCAGTATCGGCCCGATAAATTCGGGCCGATACTGCATAAAAGATATGGACTTCATCAACCCCTCGTTACTCTGGCTGGGATTAGCCGGCGCTGTTCCGATAATTATCCATCTTTTAAACAAGCGGCGCTACCAGCGCGTCAGATGGGCGGCCATGGAGTTCCTTCTGGCCGCGATGAAGAAGACTCGCAAGCGCATCCAGCTGGAGAACTTGCTTTTGCTTCTGCTCAGAGTCTTAGTAGTTATCGGCCTGGTGTTGGCGCTCAGCCGCCCGTTCCTGACCGGCAAGCTGGCCGGCGGCTTGGCTCAGTCCGATATGCATATCGTCATCGGGCTTGACAATTCATACAGCATGGGATACCGGCCCGGCGCCCGGACCAATTTTGAAGAGGCAAAGGAGGAAGCCAACAAACTGATAGATAGCCTCAACTCCGACCGGGGCGACAAGGTGTCGCTGGTAACTGTTTCAGACCGGCCGGAAGTGGTCATATCCGAGGCATCGATGGTTTTGGCGCAGGCTAAGAAGAAGCTTGCTGACCTGGAGCTTTCCGATTACGGCACCGATATCGCAAAGTTCGTTCCGCTGGTCCAGGATATCATCACCAAGTCTACCAGTTCGCGCAAGTCGGTTTATCTGATTACCGATAATCAGCGCGCCGGATGGGAAGGGCTGAGCGGCGCCAAGATAACCGAACTGTTTAATCAGATCAGCAAATCGGCCGAGGTTCATATCATCGAGGTGGGCGAACAGTATCAGCCCAACCTGCTGGTCAGCAAGATTTATCCGTCGGCAGCGGCGCCGGTCAGCGAAGGCGGAATTATTACGGTCAATATGCCCGTGAGTTTCATAGTCGAGGTGACCAATAACTCGCGGAATCCCGTGGCGCAGCTTAAGGTTAATTTCCTGGTTAACGGAATCAGGCAATCTACCGCCACGGTCGGCATCGAACCGTATAAATCAACTCAGACCGGTTTTAATTATACCTTTACCGCGGCCGGCCCGAACTGGATTAAGGCCGAAATCGAGGCGGATAATCTGGCCATAGATGACAGCCGCGTCTACGCCTGCGATGTCAGGGAATTTATCAGGGTATTGTTAGTGGACGGCGAACCGACCGTCGATCCGTTTGATGACGAGGTCGAATTCCTGCGTTATGTATATTATCCGTCCAAGCACCCGGTAGACGATGAACCGGAGTTTGGCCGCAGCCGCCTTACGCCTTATCTGGTGGATGTTATGAGCAGTTCGGTATTTGTTACGTCGGAACAGGTGTTATTCAATAAATATGACCTGGTGGTGGTTGCCAACCAGGAGTTCATACCGCAGGATAAAGTAAAATCGCTCGAACAATGGGTCGGCTCCGGCGGGGGGCTGATGATATTCCTGGGGGACAAGGTTGACCGTCTCAGCTACAACGAACAACTCTATAAGAACGGAACAGGATTATTGCCGGCGCTGCTGAGCGAGGTAAAAGGCGATAAATCGCACCAGCAGGCCGTCCGGATGGATAATATAGACTTCAACCACCCGGCCATTGCATTCTTCGACAACATCCGGGACCGGCTCAAGTCGATGCTCATATACGAGTATTACGCAACCTCAGGAACAGACTCCGGTTCATCGGCCTCGGCCCGTATCCTGGCCAGGTTGAACGATTCGGATGCCACACCGCTGATACTGGAAAAGTCATTCGGCCAGGGGAGTACGGTGTTGTTGACCACCTCGGCCGATACCGAATGGAATATGATGCCTGCCCGGCAGGCGTATGTCGTTCTGATTGACCAGTTATCAATGAATTTGGTTCGCGCACGCGAGCAATTGATATCCCGCAATCTTCAGGTCGGTGATACCGTGCGCTATTCGGTTCGCGGAGAAGCCGGTAATTTGCTGATGTCTACCCCGAAGAAAGGAATGGTCTTGTTGCCTGCCATCGCGCCGGCCGGCCAGACGGGTTTTGGCGAGGTAGGCAGTGTTATTAATTTTCCTGATACCGCTAATTCAGGGTTGTACACCCTGGAAAAGATGATTTCCAGCACATCCAGCAAAGAAAAGGTCAGCTATTTCGGGGTGAACCCGCTGCCTGCGGAATCCGACCTCCGGCGCATCGGGCAGGATGAGCTCAAGCGCATCATCGGCGAATCTGTCCGGGTAACAGGCACGGGCAAGAATGCCGCCGCCGCTGTGAACCGGTCTGTCGCGCCGCCGCTGAGCCACCTCTGGAAGTACCTGATATATGCCGTTCTGGCCGCCGCCGCGATGGAGATGTTCCTGGCTTACCGCTTCGGAAGATATAAATAAAGCCGCCCCGATGATTATCGGGACTCCGCTCACGCTACGCAGAGGCACAGAGACCGCAGAGATTTTTATATCCATTTCCTTGCTATTCCGGATATTATAATTATTCTTATTGCCTATAAAAGCCACAGAGGCGCAGAGGTCACGGAGGCGGATTAATTATATTAGTGCTCTGTGTGCTCTGTGTCTCCGTGGCGTATTGGAATAATTATGTTTAAACCCGAGAAATTCATAGACGAAAAGGTCAAGGAACTGAAAGAGCATATCAAGGGCACCGCCGTAATCGGAATCTCGGGCGGAGTGGATTCGACCACCGCCGCAATCCTGGTGCATAAAGCTATCGGTGAAAACCTGAGGGGCATTCTGGTTGATACCGGCTATATGCGCAAAAACGAGATTGCCTTCAATGAAAAGATGCTCAAAGGCCTGGGCATAAATACCCTGGCTGTGGACGCCCGGGAGCGGTTTTATTCCAAGCTCAAGGGCATCACCGAGCCGGAACATAAGCGCAAGGTCATCGGCGAGCAGTTCATCCGGGTATTTGAGGAAATCGCGGAAAAGGAAAACGCCAAATACTTCATCCAGGGCACCATTGCCCCGGACTGGATAGAAAGCGGCGGCGGGCTCAGGGATGTCATCAAATCGCATCACAACGTGGGCGGATTGCCCAAGGATATAAAGTTCGAGATAGTCGAGCCGTTAAGGGACCTTTACAAGGATGAGGTTCGAATCCTGGGGCATAAACTGGGCTTGCCCGAAGATGTCTACCAGCGCCAGCCGTTTCCCGGACCGGGACTGGCCGTCCGGATTATAGGCGAGCCGACACAGCAGAACTCGGAAATAATCCGCGAGGCATGCGCCATCGTGGAAGAGGAGATAGAAACCGCTTCACGGAACAAGGAAATGGTCCGGCCCTGGCAGTATTTCGCGGTGCTTTTGCCGGTAAAAGCGGTCGGCGTGCACGGCGATGTCCGGGCTTACGGTAACATCGTCGTGGTCCGGTCGGTCGAGAGTAAGGACGGAATGAGCGCGTCATATTCCAAGATACCGCACAGCGTTTTGGAAAGGATTTCTGTCCGGATAACCAATACCCTTAAAGACCACGTTGCCCGGGTGGTGTTTGACATAACCAACAAACCGCCCGGAACGATTGAGTACGAATGATTAACCACAAAGCTCACAAAGAGCACAAAGAAAAATTATAACTTTGCGCGCTTAGCGCTCTTTGCGGTGAATGAAATATGAAAAAGGTTTATGTAGTTGACAACGGCGGGCAATGGACGCACCGGATATGGCGGGTGCTTAGGGAACTGGACTGTGAATCCAAAATCATCCTCAACACCACGCCGCTGGACGAGATAGATGCCGACGGTTTGGTCCTTAGCGGCGGGGCGGCCCGGATTGCCTGGGAGTCGCTCAAACTTGGCAACTGCACGGACTATCTGGCCAAGTTCGCCGGTCCGATTCTTGGCGTCTGCGTCGGGCACCAGTTGATGGCGTCATATTACGGCGGCAAGTCCGGTCCTTCCGAAGTCCCGGAATTCGGATTAGCCAAGATTAGAATAATAGAGCCGGGCGATTTGTTCAACGGCCTGCCCAATGAATTCAATGTCTGGCAATCGCATAACGACGAGATTAAAGAGATTAAAGACTTTATTATCTTAGCCGCTTCGGATAACTGCAGGATACAGGCGATGAAGCACAAGACCAAACCTCACTACGGGGTCCAATTCCATCCCGAAGTCAACGACACCGAACACGGTGAAGAAATATACAGGAATTTCGTCAATTTGATTAAATAAACAGGGACTTGACGAGACTGGCAAAAGACTTAATATGAAATGGGATGATTCAGAATATCGCGAGATAAATGATAAAGTCATTAACTGTTTCTATAAAGTATATGATAAAATAGGGCCGGGATTATTGGAAGAAGCATACCATAAAGCACTTATAATTGAATTAAAGAAACACTTTAAGTCAATCGAGAGTGAGAAATCATTCCCAGTAATATACGATAATCAGCAAGTTAGCACATACATTCCTGATATATTGGTAGAGAATAAAGTAATTATTGAGGTTAAATCAGTAAAAGCGCTTGACGATAATCATAGGGCTCAAATTATATCTCAACTAAGGGTCAGCGGGGTGCTAATTGGTTTTTTGGTTAATTTTGCAAGTAAAGAATTAGAATTCAAAAGATATGATAACTTTTATGCGCTTGAGAGACAAGGCCTGAATTTAGAATAATATGGTCTCTTAAAAGTCTCGTCAAGTCACTGTTAATTAGATTCGAGGGATTTCAGATGATGCGATATTTACTTGCAGTCCTGTCTGTTCTTTTACCATTGATACCTGCGACGGCATCACCGGCTGAGGCAACTGACCTGCAGTGGTGGGGCACGGCCAAAGCCGAGATAAACCGGATGCTCAAGGATACAGGCCGCACTGCCAAAGACATAGAACAGCCCAAGTGGGTTGAGCCGGAATACAGCACGCTCGGCCGGATGCCGCTCGTAGACACCGCGCTGGCCAACGCCCTCATTATGCCCGAGATAGCCATGTATTTCGATGAACAATGCAAAAAGAACGCCGATGGACTTCTTGGACTATTCACAACCGCCGAAGAGATGGCCGACCAGGCGGTGCATAAAGTAATCCCGCCGGTGCAGGATTCACATCCGCCTACTGAAGAGGAGGCGGCGATATCCAAGGAGATAGAAGATAATAAGGATATCCCCAAAGAGGCCAAATACGCGTTGTCTTTAATTCTCGACTCATCGGTTCGGGCTAATTGGTCTATAGACAGGGCGTTCAAGAATCTTAGCGACGGCGAAAGGTCGCTCATCGCCAAACTGCTCCCGCAATATTACCTTAATGAGAAAGACGGCAAGATAAGCGTCAGCGCCTATACGGTTGAGGATACCGGCGACAGGGTGGAGCTAATCTGGCTGTTGCAGAAGATAGATTGGGGAGAATTCTTACAAGCCGCCCGTATTATGGCTGATGCCGCGGATAAGGCCAGGGCAATGTTGGCAAAAGCCGCCTTTGGTCCGGCAAAGAACAAGCCCGATATCCTCTTTGATAAGGAGACCTCCATCGGCCGTATCATCATCGGCAATACCGGCAACAATGTTTACACCGAAGACGCCGCCATCATCATAGACCTGGGCGGCGACGACCGTTATCTCAATAACGCCGGAGGCACCCGTCCCGGAAAGTTTAATGTGGCTATGGTCATAGATGCCGGCGGTAATGACACCTACCAGTCGGAGGACTTCTGCCAGGGATGCGGTTATTTAGGGGTGGGGATGCTGGTTGATATCAAGGGCAACGATGTTTACACCGCCCGTAACTTCTCACAGGCAACGGCGCTGGGCGGGTTCGGGTTCCTATATGACGGCGCCGGCGACGATACCTACACGGCCGACTTCGGCGGGCAGTCCTGCGCCATATTCGGCTACAGCATCCTGAGCGAGCGGGCCGGAAACGACAGCTACAAATGCAATATGCTCGGCCAGGCCGGGTCGTCCACGATGGGCGTGGCCATCATGGTCGAATCCGCCGGCAACGACACCTATCAGGGCGGCGGCAAGTATGGTTTCTACGGCGATACCGACTCCGCTGCGGTCCAGGGCTCGGCCATCGGGATGCGTCCTTGGCCGCCCCAGGGCAAGTTTACCCTCTATGGAGGAATAGCCCTGTTGAGCGATGCGGCCGGAGATGACAAATACAGCACCCAGGCGTTCGGGCAGGGCGGCAGCTACCTGTTTGCCTTGGGCATGTGCGTGGACAGCGCCGGCAACGACTTCTACAGCGGCACGGATTACTGCCAGGGCTCGGGCTGCCATTTGGGCGCGGCGGTGATGATAGACCGGTCCGGCAACGATGTTTATACCGCCACCAACCACAGCACCGGTGGCTCGCTCGACCGCGCAGCCGGAGTCCTGCTGGATATCCGCGGCAACGACAGCTACAACAGCGGCGATGGCGTGGGCTATGCCGGCAAACCGCGCGGATGCGGTATCTTTGTCGATTGCACGGGCGATGATAAATACCTTAACGGCGTATACGGCAAGGCCCGGCCGCCTTATGCCGAGAACATCCAGTCCAGCACCTTTTTTCTGGATATGGGTGGCAAGGATAGTTACCACCAGCCGCAATTCGGCGATAACAAATCCTGGCAACAGGGCGAGTGGGGGATGTCGCGCGACTGGGATGCCGTGCCGGTAAATACAAAGGACAATGAATGGAAGCTAATGGCGGCAATAACTGTAAGAGACCCTTTGCGAGCTATAGTAGAAGGTTATGATAAAGTAATGGATAAGGAGGACTCGCGTAACACCTTTGAGCGGTTCAGCGTATTTGATGATATAATAAATGCCGGTGATAAAGCAGTTGATATTGTGGTGGCGCTTGACGGTACATGGTGGAATCCATTCACGCTGAAAGACTTGATTGATATTACAGAGACACTGCGATTAAAGGGGTTGATTAAAGAAGGTGATAATCCTAAATTATGCAGGTTACTTCTATCTAATAACGAAGATATCCGCCTGATAGGCGTTGTCTATTTCTTCCGGTCAATTACTAGCCAGGCCAAGGTTGATAAAGTAGTCACGGATGCCTTATCGGAAAGGGCGTTAAAGGATGACTCGGCTGATATCAGGGGTTTTGCGGTGATGGCGCTGGGAAGGACCGGCGATGCCGAACTTCTGCCGGTGATAGAAAAGGTTTTGCAGAACAAGGACTGGGTTGTCCGGCGCCGGGCGGTGATGGCGCTGGGATATATCAAAGATAAAAAGGCCTGGGATATCCTTGCCGAACTATTTAAGACCGAAAAGGCGTATCAGGTCCGGGCCCAGGTGGTGGCTGTTATGGGCCGGTCGGGACTGCCCGAGGCAATCCCATACCTTAAAAAGGCGCTCCAGCCCAATAAGGGCGTATATGAACACGAATTCGTCCGATATTACTGCGCCCGGTCGATGGCGCTTGGCTTCAAGGATAAATCGGGCATAGACGAAATGATAGGATTGTTGGATGCGGATAATTGGATTATCGCGGAAGAGATTACCGGCATCCTCAAGGAGCTTACCGGCCAGAATATCGGGCAGGATAAAGCCAAATGGCAGGCCTGGTGGATGGCCAACAGGGATAAGTTTGAGTTTAAGAAGTAAGCCACAGATTATTTATTCACCACGAAGGCACGAAGGATACGGAAGCTAAAATGGGTAATGCACAAGAAATCAATCAGATTGCCACTATAGTCAAGCAAGATTTGGCATGGCTGGCGGTGATTCATGTGGTTCTTAGATCAGATGGTGAAATCGAAAACTATGCGAAATGTTTACTAGATAATTCTGATAATTTGGGTTTTTTGAAGGGAACCAGCGAGACAATACAAACTAAAACTATAACGGCTTTTAAGAAGTTTAAATCATATTGTAACACAAATGGTTTTTATAAAGGAGTTGGTCATTATCTGAATGAGTCGGCTATTTTACATATTGATGCTATCTTACAGGAATTTTTAGATAAGGTTTATAAGTATGCTAACAATAGACCTATGCCTCAAGATAAGCAATCTATTAGTAGCAAATTAAAAATGTATAGTGAATGGCCACAAATAAATGATATGCATACCAAAAAGAATGTTTTGTTTATTGCTGAATTAAGGCATGTAATAACACATCAAAATGGTATTGCTAATGAAAAGTTTCTAAAGGCTGTTACAAAAAAAGGGTTATGGGATACAGAAATATGGGCAACAAAAGAAATATTCTATAAGAAATACAAGGGAAAAGATGGTAGGTTGAATCTTTCCATAAGTGAAGTGGTTATCCCATATTTCAGTCATGCAATAGACTTTGTGGATGAACTTGTGAATATTGTTAATAAGCCAAAATCCGTGTTCCTCGAAAATATTCGGGAATAAATAATCCGTGGTCTTTCTACACGCTCTGCACTTTAATCCGGTGATACAGAGCCTACCGGCCTCCTGTAATGATACCTTCGGCTAATCAAGCACATTCCCGAAGCTATTTTCCGCACACCTACCCATATTCATAACCGGTATGGGAGGTTTACTGAACCGATATAGGGGGATTACTGAACGGGTATGGGGGGTTTACTCAACCGGTATGGGAGGTTTACTTAACGGGTATGGGAGGTTTACTTAACGGGTATGGGGGGTTTACTTAACGGGTATAGAGGGTTTATCTAACGGGATAGCAGGGTCTATCTAACGGGGGTGGGGGGATAGTATAATGGGGGGTACCCCCCATTATTTATGCGGGTTTGCTGGCGTCAAGGTGTTCATTTTATCAGATAGTTAAACAACAGGATTAAACGGATTTATCAGATTAATCGGTTAAATCCCGTTGTAAGATAAAGGCGGTTAGGCCATTTTTGCGATAGGCATAGACCCATCTTCGGACACTCATATAAGACACCTCTAAATAATTGGCAATATTCCTGAAGGTCTTGTGCTGGTCTGACAGGTAGAGGGCCTGTAAGGGCTTGCGCTTTTTCCATTTCTTGAGTGCGGCCAATATCTGGAGTTCGGTTTTTACCCGTTGCCGTTCTTCCGGGGTGAGAGTGATGAATACGTGGGGGTAGGGCATAATTTATAAAATACCAAATCACAAATCCTAAATTCCAAATGGCGCCCGCTATTTAACAGATTTTATCTGTTCTTTTATTTTTGCGATAATTTCCGGTATTGTTTTATCCGTTGGGTCAAGTCTTAATGCCTGTTCATAGGCGGCTAATGCTTCTTGATGTCTGCCTAATAGCCCTAATGCAAAGCCCTTGTTATTCCACGCACCTGTATGTTTTGGGTCAATTTTGAGCACCTCATCAAAGGCGGCTAATGCCTCATCTAATCTGGTTAACTTCCCTAATGCTATACCTTTGTTATGCCACGCCTTGATGTCTTTCGGGTCAATTTTGAGCGCCTCATCATAGGCGTCTAATTCCTCTTGATATCTGCCTAATTCCCCTAATGCTATGCCCTTGTTACCCCACGCCTCTTTGAGTTTCGGGTCAATCTTGAGCGCCTC
>JAZDFB010000104.1:0-11932 GCA_043808305.1 Planctomycetota bacterium
AATTGCGGATTGGACAAAGGCAATAGAACTGAGCACGAACTATGCCCAAGCCTACTGCAACCGCGGTTTTGCTTATGCTCAGAGAGGCGATTTTAAGGTGGCAATAGCGGATGGCGAAAAGTTTCTGGAACTTGCGCCGAACCACCCACAGGCAGAACAGATGCGCAAGGCGATAGAGGAGATGAAGAAACAGATAAAGTAAATAGAGCAGACGGGTGATACACACCTTTGGCTCTAACCCACTAATCAGGTCCATTCCCTGGTGCTATTTCCCCTAAATTAGACTTTTTTAGACCGGTTCACCCGGATTATTCACGTCTCGGTGAAATTGAAATCTGCTTTTCCATAAATTTTATTCTAACGGGAGTATGCCTGTGTATGCAGAGAGGTATGCCCGTGTATGCAGAGAGGTATCACCGTGTATCAGGAAAGGCATGCCCGTGTATCAGGAGAGGTATCACCGTGTATCAGGAGAGGTATGCCCGTGTATCAGGAGAGGCATTCCCGTGTATCAGGAGAGGTATGTCCGTGTATCAGGAGAGGCATTCCCGTGTATGCGGAGAGGCATTCCCGTGTATCAGGAGAGGTATGTCCGTGTATCAGGAGAGGCATTCCCGTGTATGCGGAGAGGTATTCCCGTGTATCAGGAGAGGTATTCCCGTGTATCAGGAAAGGCATTCCCGTGTATCAGGAAAGGTATGCCTGTGTATGCAGAGAGGTATCCCCGTGTATAGAGAGTGGTATTATATATACACAAGGATGGTATGGGATAAGGGGGTAGGGGGGATGGGGTAGGGTAGGGGGGTACGTATAGTTTTGTATACTTGAGGTTACTTTTGTATACTTTAACCGCTTTTTCTTGCCATTTTTGAAGGCCCAGGTAAAATCACCCTTATGCCTAAATTAATGAGTATTAAAGAGGTAGCCGAATATCTGGGCGTATGTATTAACACAATCAGGCGATTAATATGGAAGGGTGAACTGCCGGCTTCCAGGGTGGGCGGACAGTGGCGCATAGAAGAGGATGCCCTCAATCTATACCTTAAGAAAAAGGCCTATTTTGCCGGCGATATTGCTTTCCACCAATTGTATTTCAGGCAGTCGGTGCTGGATGTCTATCTTAAAGAGCCGACCAAGTATTATGTCCAGGAGGAGGGTTTCCACGGCCGGCTGGGCAACAAGGCAGACCGCTACAAAGACCATACGGCAAAATCAAATGCCTGGGTGGTCGGCGCAGAGGCGTCGGATTTCGGCGTCCCGGCCGGCGAGTTCCCGGAACTTAAATTTTGGAAGGTAAAGCTCAAATCCGGCGAAATGGCCGTAATGGTTGACCCCAAGGCGTTCTACAAACTGCTTGATGACGAGCAGAATAAATGGCAGCCATACCGGATACTCAATCCACAAATTTAAGCTGGAGATTAACGGAATCACGAATGCACCCCGTTATGCAACGGGGCAGGCACGAATTAACTCGAATCTTTGCGTCCTTTGCGGTGAATAATATTATTTAGTGCTTATTCGTGGTTTTCGTGTGCATCTCTGGTTAGTTGAATTGATATATCTTGACAACCGGAAAAAATGATATTATTTGGCGGGGCATGGCTCAGAAGATTTATTTGTCATTCCTGTGGCACCACCACCAGCCTTATTACCGGGATACCGTAACCGGTGAGTTCTGGATGCCCTGGGTGCGTTTGCACGGCATCAAGGATTATTTCGGGATGGCGGCCTTGCTGGATGAGTTTCCTAAAATCAAGGCCAATATCAACCTGGTGCCGTCGTTGCTCAAGCAGATTCAGGAATACATCGACGGTTCTTGGGATAGGGGCCTGCTCCTGGGGCGTAAGCCGGCCAAGGATTTGACCGATGCGGATAAGCAATACCTGCTGGATAACCTGTTTATGGCGCATCCGGATAATATGGTCGGCAGGTTTCAGAAATATAAGGAGCTTTACCTTAAATGGCAGAAAGGGATTGCTTCGTCTTCAGCGCGGACTGATAGTAAAAACAGGGCCGGTTCTCATATCAAGGATTTTACCGAACAGGATTTTATCGACCTGGTGGTGCTGGCCAATCTGGCCTGGTTCCATCCGATACTCAAAGAGAATGACCCGCTGATAAAGTCGCTGATAGCCAGGGGGCGGGGATTCAATGAGGATGATAAGCAGGCGATACTGGACAAGCAGATAGAGGTGCTGGGGCGGATTGTGCCGATGCACAAGAAGCTTCAGGACGAGGGCCGGGCGGAAATCACGACCACGCCGTTTTATCATCCGATATTGCCTTTGTTGTGCGATATGCAGTCGGCCAAGGTGGCTATGCCGGGCGTGAAACTGCCGGTGGTCAACCAGGCGGATTTTAGGTCCGATGCCAAACATCACGTAGCCGAGGCGGTGAAGATGTACCGCCATTATTTCGGGTGCGACCCGCAGGGGATGTGGCCGGCCGAGGGGTCGGTTTCTCCGGATATACTGCCGCTTTTAGCTGAACAAGGGATAAAGTGGTTTGCTACCGACGAGGAAATACTCGGGCATACGTTGGGTATGTGGTTCGAGCGGGACGGGCAGGGCATACTTAATAATCCGGAGATGTTATACAAGCCATATTGTATTAATGTAAAGGATAAGCCTTTGCACGTAGTATTCCGCGACCAATCGTTTTCGAACCTGGTCAGTTTTCAATACCAGCACTGGGGCCAGGAAGACGCGGCCCGGCACTTTGTCAGCCAGATTAAGGCCAACGCCGCCCGCGTTAAGGGCAATGAACCGGTACTGGTCAGCGTTATCCTGGACGGGGAAAATCCTTGGGAGTATTACCAGGATAACGGAATAGTGTTTATTAGGACCCTGTATAAGATTTTGAGCGATGATAAAGATATCGAGACGGTGCGGATGTCGGACTTCATCAAGCAGTTCCCGCCCAAGTCGGAGCTCAAGACCATTTACTCGGGCTCCTGGATTAACCACAATTTTGCCATCTGGGCCGGCGACCAGGAGGATTACAATGGCTGGGAATACCTGTCCCGGGCCAGGGAAGCGGCGCGCAATAATAATGTAAATGATAAATCTATGGAAAACATCTACATTGCCGAGGGCAGCGACTGGTTTTGGTGGTTCGGGCCGGAGCATTCGTCGGCTATGGATACGGTATTCGACGCGCTGTTCAGGAAGAACCTTATGAATGTCTACCTGCAGTCCGGGTTGGAGGTGCCGGAATACCTGTATACCCCGATAAAGCAGAAAAAAGAAATATCAAGCTATACCCAGCCGTGGGGATACCTGGAAATAAAGCTGGATGGCCGGGTCAGCGACTATTTTGAGTGGTTAGCGGCCGGTCATTATGAGCCGGCCGGCGATTCGGCCAGGGTTTCCACTATGGATTATTCGGAAAAGCTGCCGGTTAAGGCCGTATATTTCGGATTCAGCAAGTCTAATATATTTTTCCGTATAGACCCGACTGACAGTAAGGATATTTATTTTGCCATAAATTTCTTGAAACCTCAGAAGCGAAAGATTATAATTCACGAGTTGTCCGGCGAAGGCAGTTGCTTCTCAGTTTACAACGAAAATAGCGAGGTTATTGGGGATAAGCTGGCCACGGTGAAGTATAATAATATAATTGAGCTATCCTGCCCGCTGGAGACATTGGGATTTAAAGGAGGAGATAAGGTAGAACTGTTCATAGAGCTTACCAAGGGCGACAAACCGCTGGCGACTTATCCGGGCACAACTCCGATAGGATTCAAATTGCCGGTTGAAGAGTTTGACCATTTAAATTGGATTGCTTAAATAACCTTGAACTAATTTAGCTAAACTACAGAAAGATATTTATGCCAGAACTGAGAAAAGACCCGATACTGGGGCGGTGGGTAATCATTGCCAGCGAGCGGGCCAAGCGGCCAAGCGATTTTAAGCCGGCGGTGCTCCCGGCAAAGACGGGAACATGCCCGTTCTGCGAGGGCAACGAAGGTTCGACCCCGCCTGAGATATTTGCCATACGCGCGCCCAATACCCGGCCTAACGAAAAGGGCTGGCAGGTGCGCGTGGTGCCTAATAAATTTCCGGCCCTGGCCATTGAGGGTTCTCTCAGTAAGCGCGGCCGGGGGCTATATGACCAGATGCGCGGCGTGGGCGCTCACGAAGTCATTATTGAAACGCCGGAACACATAACCTCGATGGCTACTATGTCAGTTGGTAATATCGAGGCTGTGCTTCAGACATATAAAGAACGGCTGCTGGACCTAAAAAAAGATATCCGGCTGGTCTACGGGCTGATATTCAAGAACGTAGGCGATGCGGCCGGCGCATCGTTGGATCATACGCATTCCCAGCTGGTGGCTACGCCGATCGTGCCTATCAGGATTGAACAGGAGATGAGAGGCGGCAAGAATTTTTATAACTACCGCGGCCGTTGCATCTATTGCGATATCATTCATCAGGAGATAGAAGACGAGGTGCGGATAGTGGTTAATGACGAGCATTTTGTCGCCATCAGCCCGTTTGCGGCGCGATTCCCGTTTGAGCTATGGATTATGCCCAAGCAACATCTGACGCATTTCGAGAACATACCGGCTCATCTGATACCGTCATTGGCTTCTATTTCCAAAAAGGTATTCGCCAAGCTGGAAGGGGCGCTGAGCAATCCGGCTTATAATACCCTGATTCATTCAACTCCGTATAATATGGAGGAAAGCGAATATTACCACTGGCACATAGAGATTATTCCGCGGATAACTAAATTAGCCGGATTTGAATGGGGGACGGGTTTTTATATCAATCCTGTGCCGCCCGAAGATGCGGCTAAGTTTTTAAGGGAAGCGGAAGGGTAACCGATTAAGAGCAGGACCCTAAATAACAAACAATAACTGAATATCAGGAATTAAAATTTGTATAAAGGAGAAGTTATGCATATTATTCAAGTTACTCCCGAGATGGTGCCGTTTGCCAAGACGGGCGGGCTGGCCGATGTGACCGGAGCTTTGCCTAAGCAGTTCAAGAACATGGGGCATAAGGTGAGCGTATTTATGCCTCTTTACAAGCAGGTCAAGGACAATATAAAAAACCTGGTTTCCACAGACATAAGCGTCAGTGTTAAGATAGGCGATGAATTCAGAAAAGGCATTATCTGGAAATACCAGATGGTTGAGAGCGGCGCCCCCGGTAAGGGCAAAGTTGACGTGTATTTTATCCAGCGCGACGAGTATTACCATCGCGATAATCTATACAGCACGCCCGAGGGGGATTACTGGGATAATGCCGAGCGGTTTATATTTTTCTGCAGGGCGACTCTGGAAGCTATCAAAGCGTTGAATTTAAAACCGGATGTTATTCATTGCCACGACTGGCAGAGCGCATTGATACCGGTTTATGCCCGAACCCTTTATAAGAAGGATTTTGGCAGCGTTAAAACTATCATCACGGTGCACAACCTGGCTTATCAGGGCGGGTTCTGGCACTGGGATATGAAGTTGACCGGGCTGGATTGGGCGCTGTTCAACTGGAAGCAATTGGAGTTCTGGGGCAAGCTCAATTTCTTAAAAGGCGGCTTGGTGTTCTCTGATGTAATTACTACGGTCAGCCCGCGATATGCCCAGGAAATACAAACTCATGAGTTTGGGTGCGGCTTGGAAGGCGTGCTCAAAGAACGGTCCAAACACCTTTTTGGCATAATCAACGGAATAGATTATGCGGATTGGGATCCGGCTACTGATAGACTTATTCCCGAACGCTACGCTCCGGATAAATTGCAGATTAAGGCCAAGGATAAACTGGCCCTTCAGCGGGGCAGCCAGTTGCTTGAACGCGACGTACCGATAATCGGCATGGTGACCCGCTTGGCCGACCAAAAGGGTTTGGATTTGGTTAATGAGGTATTTGACGACCTTATGAAAATGGATGTGCAGTTCGTGTTGCTGGGAACAGGCGACGACAAGTACCATAAAAAGTTTGGCGAGTTAGGCCGGAAATACCGGGGCAAAGCGGGCATGCATATTACTTTTGATAATTCTTTGGCGCACCTGATTATAGCCGGTTCGGATATGCTTCTGGTGCCGTCCAGGTATGAACCGTGCGGGTTAAGCCAGTTATACGCATTGAAGTACGGGACCGTGCCGATCGTCCGCGAAACGGGCGGGTTGGCCGATACCATAATCAACTATACGCCGGATAAGCTTAAATCCGCAAATGGATTTTCGTTCAAGAATTATTCGGCTCAGATGATGCTTAGTACCATAAAGAATGCCGTGGCAGTTTACCAGGACAAGAAGAATTGGAAACAACTGATGAATAACGGTATGGCACAGGATTGGTCTTGGGGGCATAGCGCCAAGGAATATCTGAACCTCTACAAGAGTCGCCTGACTAAGAATTAACCGGCAGGTTATAATGGCAGGGTTATTATAATTGTTATCCCGTTAGGGATAGCTTCCGGCGACGCACATTCCGGAAAAACGGAACGACTAATAGAGGATAAGTTGCGGAGTTTATCCCATTCTTAGTTGTTTAATACATTATAATAGTTATTATGGATTTTTCTTGACGAAACCGAACGGCGAATTAAGATAGAGGGATATATTAAGAGAGGGGATGTATGGCTAAAGGCGTTTGGGGAATTGATGTCAGTAAATCATCCATAAAAGCTGTCAGGCTTCAGGTGGACAAAGAAGGCAGCCTCGAACTAACCAATGTTGAGATGGTTGAATACGCGCCTTCCACGAACCGCGATGAAGCATCCCTGGACCAGGAAATCCGGACGGCCATAAATACCCTGGTTAGCCGCAATAATTTCAAAAGAGATATTGTTGCCATTTCGTTGCCGGGGCATGCCATATTCAATAGATTTGTCAAGATACCGGCTATCAACCGAGACCGAATTGACAGCGTTATTAAGTATGAAGCCCAACAGCATATCCCGTTCCCGATAGAAGAGGTTATCTGGGTTTATCAGGTTATCGAGAAGAATTATAAACCTGATGAAGATATTGACGTAGTATTTTTTGCCATTAAGAAAGAAGTGGTGAATCAATTCTTGGCGTTGATGGCAGTGAGCAACTTGAACATTGATATTGTCCAATTCGCGCCGGTAGCTCTGTATAATTTTGTTATGCACCAGATGCCCCTGGCTTTTTCTAAGGAGGGTATGGTCATTATCGATATGGGGGCAAATAACGGTGATTTGGTGCTGGTTGAGGAAAATAGGTTTTGGATAAGGAACCTGCCCATCGTGGGGAATACCATAACCAAGAGCATTCAGGATAAACTGGAAATTTCATACGCCGATGCTGAAAGGTTGAAAATAACTACTACCGCTGAACAGACGCAGGAAGCAGCCAAGATTTTTGGTGCGATACAATCAGTGCTGAAAGACTTGGCCAGCGAAATTCATAGGTCTGTTGGATTCTATAAAAGTTTGGTGAGCGGCCGGACGGTTAATTTCAAGAATCTGGTGTTGGCCGGTAATGCTACAAAAATGCTATATTTTGAAGAATTTCTGTCTCAGAGGCTTCAATTGGCCGTTAGCAAGCTGACTACTCTCAATCACATAGATGTTAGCGATAAGGTAGATAAGGCTATTTTGAATAAGAACCTGCCGTCATTGGGTGTGGCATTGGGATTATCTCTGCAAGCGCTCGGGCTTACGCCCAGCCGGATTAATTTGATGCCGCCGGAGTTGATCCGGGTTAAAACTATCAGTCGGAAAAAGATATTTACTTCCGCCATTGCGGGTGTAGTAATCCTTATAAGCATTCTTCTTCATCTTTCATTCAAAGCATCGGTAGAACAGCTAAAAACTACCAATTTGGAAGTGCAGAATACTATTAAAGAAGCAGAAAAGACCAATAAAGCCTTTGAAGAAGTGCAAAAGACTATTGATAAGGAAAAATACCTTGAAACTATTTCGTCCATCGGAGCGGGACGGGATGCTTATATTAAAGTGTTCAATTCAATTAATAATATAGAGGCTTTGACCAGTAATGTTTTGGCTCCGGTCAAAGGTTATCTCGAAAAAGGAAATGTTGACGACTTGAATATTCTTGAACTGAACGAAAAGAACCGTATATGGATTCTTAATATGAAGATGGAAATGGCGCAAGATGTGTTTAATTTCAGCGCAATATGCGCTGTCGTCGCGCGTCAGAAATCAAACGATGAGTTTGACCCGGTTGCTTCGCAGGATTTTATCAAAGAACAGATGCTTAAACAACTGGCATTGGAACTTGGCGTAACCGAGCCAAAGCTTGATTTAATGGATACAAAGCCAATACCGAAGTTAATAACCAAGGAAGAGAAAAGCATGATTGGATCAGAAGAATCCGGAGAGGAAAAGGAATTAACGCCTAAATACTATTTGTTTAAAATCCAAATGGCGATACCGATTAAAGCGAAATGAAGCTAAAAATTGACGTACATAAAGCAGGTTTGTTGATAGCGGGTATTATTACAGTAGCGATATTGTATATGGGGGTGTGGTGTTATTATCAGGACGCTAATAATCAGAGGGGACAGTTGAACCAGAAAGGCACAAAGATTAAACAAATGATGGTAAAACAGGCTTCCACTAAGGAGGTTGCACAATATAGAAAATATCAAGAGGCCTTGGATAAAGAGACCGCTGCTTGCAAAGGTTATTACAAAGAAAAAGAAGCATTATTGACGAGGTGGTTCAAGGGGATTAATATTAAGGCGGATGGTTTACCCGAACCGGGTGATTTTAAAACCCGATATGTTGACGAAAAAAGCCAGTTAATAAGGAAATTGAGGGATAATAAAATAACCGTTGGTGTCAAAATAGAAGATGGCGACCAGGCTAAAATGTTGGAAGCCCAGCTGGGTTTTGAAGAGCCTACCGCTGATAATATGAAGAATCTGCAGAAAAAGTTCTGGATTCAGGAAATGCTTATCAATACAATGATAGAGTCGGATGTTTTGCATTGTGATAAGATATCATTCAGCGCCTTGGCGTTATCGTCAGCCGGGTCAAACAAGAATGTTCAGCCGGTACAATCGCAGAAAATACCTGGTGATCTTGGGTCGATGACGCCATTTGAGTTGACAATTAATGTGTATAACAAGAATGCGCCTATGGTTATTCAGAATATTATTAATAAATCAAAAGATAATTTCCTGATTTGGTTAAAGAAGGTTGATATAAGCCGGATTCCCGAAGAATTGGTTAATTATCCGGAAATAAAAACTTTAGAAAAAGCGATACCTCTGTCAGAGAAAGATACCTATAAACCGCCGGTGCCTAAAACACCGCCGGTTAAAATGGTTATCCAAGGTGAGATTCTGGATTTTGATATAAAGTAGTATGAAACAGATAATCAAGTTTGTAAAGGATTATCCAGAACGAATAGTGCTGACTGTCTGTATTCTGGTCGCTTTTGTAGTATTCATTAAGTTTTTAAGTGCTTCGGAAGAGCCTATTGTCGCTGAAGTGAAAAATAAAGCCGCTTTATTGAAAAAGCTGATTAACACTAAAGAGCCGCTCCTGGTATCTGATATTAAGTATTTCAATAACGTCAAGGTTAACTGGGAGAATGTTACGCCTGCTCGGGAAACTAACAACTGGCTGATGTATCACCAGCCGGTATATGAAGTTGAGGTTAAAGAAAATCCGGCGGTTAACAGTGCGATTATGAATTTACCTCCCGTTTTTGAAAGTATCACCGCGACCGCACCGGACACAGTTAAGTTGATATGGCTTAAGAATGATAAAACAACGGCAAACATAAAAAGTTATCGGATATACCGCAAAGCTAAGTGCGAGAATGATTTTTCAATGGTTAAGGAGGTATTTACAGATGTAATCAGCCCGACTGAACTATCTATCATTGAGTACGATAAGACTGTTTCGGCTACGATGGAATATAGTTATTATATTACGGCTTATACGGATGAGAAAACCGTTAAGAATCAGCAAAGCGAACCCAGCCAGCAAATGAAAATTGTTACGCCGGATGATATAACACTGGAATTTGATTGGTCTAATGGCACGATTGTAATAGTAAAAATAGGGAAATATGTTAATGGTGTTAAGGAGTTTAAGAATAGCAGCCACAGTAAAGGGGATATTATTGGGATAGGGGAATTTAAAACAACGTATGAAATTGAAAGTATTGAGCAAACTACAATTGAAAAATCTATGGCGGGAGGTACTTTATTAATAAAGAAATATAAAATAAAATATAAAAATATTAAGAATGGAGAAAAACTATATGGAATTACCACTAAAAATGCTGATTAATTGGAGGGAATTATGAAACAAACAGTGATTTTGAAAATTATTGGATTGGGTTTATTCGCTTTGCTTTATGTGACCGGATGCGGCGGAAAAGCGACGACGGCAAAACCCACGAAGGCCAAACCGGTGGGCGCAGACGCGAAAACTACATCCAGAGAAGCTTTTCCGGATTCTGTCAACAAGAATAGGCCTTTGCCTTCCGAGGAGGACTTGGATTACAGTCTAAAAAAACTTGAGGAGGAGAAGTATAAAGATTTGGACGAAAAGGGCAGAATGGCGGAAATGTTCTTTGAAAGAGGTCAGAAATTTTATCAGGAATTGAAATTCGCCGAAGCTAACGAAGCTTTGTCAAGAGTGCTTGAGCTTAATCCCGATCACGAAAAGGCTAAGGCTCTGCTTGAAGATGTCCGTTTTGCCAGGGGTGACTACACCCACGGAGAAATGGGTTCGACTTCCCGCAGGCTTTTTTCTGAAATCCTTGCCAAAACTCAACAAGCTAAATTAGAAGTAGAGCACCGTTTGAACAGTGGGATTACGGCGTTTGACCAGGAAGATTACCAAAAAGCCGAAGGTGAGTTTAAATGGGTTATAGAAACTATAAAATGGTTTCCTTATAAGGCTGAGTTGTCAAATTATCAGCAACAGGCTGACGATTATCTGAAAAAGACGGTTGAAAGGAAGGTAAGAAAAGAACAGGGCATAGCCCGGCGTCAGGAAGAAGCATCCAGATTATTGGCGGAAAACGAAGAGAGGCGGCGCAAGGAAGAATTTATCAAGTCAGTGGATATGCTCTTCCGAAAAGCTCAGGCTGAGTTTGAAAAAGAGCAGTATGAAAGTGCCGCCCGCCTGTGCAGTAAAATACTGGAAAAAGATCCGGCAAATGCCACAGCTGAAAAGTTAAGGATCATAGCTCTTTCGGCTAAGCGCGCCAAAGATAGGAATCGGATTAGCGAAACACTTGGTGAAGAGTGGAAGAGGATGTTTGAGAGTTATGATAATAAGACAGTTCCTGAATCCTCAGTAATAACATTTCCGGATAAAGAAACATGGGACAAAATAGACCATAGAGGTCCCAAGAAAATATTTAAAGAAAAGGTTGTCTCCGAACTGGATAAGCAGGCCTCGTCGCTTCTAGAAAGGAAAATCACGTTCCCGTTCAAAGAGCCGACGCCTCTTGAGGACATAATCCAATTTATTCGGCAAACCATTGGTGGCATTAATATTTTGATTGATACCACAGTTATAACCGACCCGAAAGAGACATTCCAGTATAACGTGGTGGGTATACCGCTTAGCATGGCTCTTGGAGATATGCTTTCTATAAAAAAATGGGGCTATTTTATACGGGATGGAGTTATCGTTATAACTTCAGAGGAAAAAGTATTGGAACAGAAGTTAGAAACGCGCTGGTATGATATTCTGGACTTGACAGTGCCTCTGGTGGATTTTCCAGCGCCGGAAATCAGCATGGTCCAGATGCCTGCAGAGGAAGGTGCAGGTGAAGCAGCCCAGATTCCCAAAATAAAAGGCGATGACCTGGTGAAACTAATTCAGGATACTACTGCTAAAAACGAAGGTGGCTGGGATCCTCCCCGAAGCGTAACATTCCAGGAAACCACGGGAGTTCTTGTAGTTAATCATATTCCAACAGTACAAAAACAAATAGAGAGTCTGCTGAGTGAAATACGCG
>JAZDFB010000105.1:0-20322 GCA_043808305.1 Planctomycetota bacterium
ACAATCTTATTAGCTGCTTTGCTTTTTTTTTTCAGTGTGTTTCCCCCCCCCCCCCCCCCCCCCAAAACTCCTTGATATCTGCAACTTATTTCCCTTCATTCTTTACTCTCAAATGCGCTGACGTTGAACAACAGAGGATAAACTGGCTGACAATGCGGTTAGCTCGCCCAAAATCAAGAACTCAAGCATCCAGACCGAGGATATCGCCGATAAGGCCGTGACCCTGGCCAAGCTGGGCAATGACGTCCCGGCAGTGGGCATTCCGGATAATTCCATCAGCGCGGCTAAGCTGGCTGATAACTCCGTGGAGAAACGGCATATCAAGTCGGCTTCGGTTGATACGGATGAACTGGCAAACGCCAGTGTGACCGTTGATAAAATAAGAGATGGAGCAGTGACGCCGGCTAAGCTGGCGGCTAACTCGGTCGGGGCAAGCGAATTGCAAACCAATGCGGTGACTGCATCCAAAATCGGCCCAGGCGAAGTCACGCCTACCAAACTGGCGGCGGTGGATTCTCCGGCGGACGGGGAAGTCCCGACCTTCAACCAGGCGCAGGCTAAGTTTGAGTGGAAGACGATGTCAGGCGGCGGAGGGATTACCAGACCCATAACGCCGGGAATTACCGGAAACGAGATTACCGACCAGGCCGTTTCGGAGACGAAGATTGCGGACCTGGCTGTTACCAGCGGCAAGATTGCGGACTCCTGCGTCAAGCCGTCCAAGCTGGCTTCGGCTAATGCGCCCAGCAACGGGGCGGTTCTTGCTTACAACGAGTCCGGCTCAAATTTCCAATGGCAGACGCTCCCGCCAACAGCGGGACTGACCCTGCTTCAGTCGCAGACGCAGGTATTTACGGAGCAGTCGGCCAATAACGTGGACCAGATAGTTGACCTGACGTCCTTCATCCCGGCAACGGCCACGGCGGTGATTCTGGAAATCCAGTTCAACGCTATGTCCGTGCCGATAGGTTTGGAGCAACAGTTGTGGGTCTACGGCCGCCGTGCCGGGACGGATTGGGGCTCGTCAACCGTGCATTTTATATGGCAAAATACAGCAGGGGTAAATAACAATCTTTATAAGGAGGCGACGGTGGCAACTGATGCTAATAGACAAATCAGAGTTATTATTAACAAGAATGGTCAGTTTTGTTCTACCAATATCTGGATTAGGGGATATATAGAATAGTCTGAGTAGTCTAAAGAGTCTATGGAGTTTGAAGAACGCAAAGAAAATACATTCTATTAGGAAGCCAGGAAGCCAAGAATTTATTTTCTACTCCTGACCTCCTGGGTTCCTTATTTGTAGCTACGGAATGTTGTTCACAGGGACTGCCCCGACGGAATAGTCGGGATCTAAGTGGCAGATAATACCTAAAAGGTATAACATAATAAATATACCTTAAGGTATAACGTTACTCTGATATGCATCGGAGTAACTAACTGCCACTAAGAGGGGCCAGGAAGCTGAGCGCCATAAGGGCGCCATGGCGCTTCGGCGCCACAAGAAAATTACTCCTGGTTTCCTGGGTTCCTTATAATATTAATCTGCGTACTATTTCTTTTCCGCCGGGACTTCGGACCCGAGCTTTTCAAGTACTGCCTGGGCCGTTTTGCGCACTTCTTCATCGGGGTCCGACAACAGCTTGGTTATGGCCGGGATGGCGTCCCGGGCTTGCAGTTGTCCCAGCGCCCAAACCGCCAATATCCGCACCAGTTTGTCTGAATTTGATAACAGCCCGGTTATGGCCGGGATGGCGTCTTTGGCCTTTAATCTTTCAAGGGCGCCGATGGCGTATCGGCAGACCATTGAGTCCGGGTCGGATAACAGCTTGATTATGTCCGGGATGGCCTGGGCGGCTTGCAATCCGGCCAGGGCGTATGCGGCCTTGCCGCGCGCCACGGTATACGGGTCGGATAACATCTTGACCAGGTCCGGAATGGCCTCTTTTGCCTGCAGTTTTTCCAGGGCCTCTATGGCCGAGGTGCGCACGCCGGGCGTCGGGTCGGATAGTTGCTTGATGAATCCGGGGATTTCCGCTTTGGTTCTCGGGGGCGGACAGCCGGAAACCTTTTCTTTGCCGGCTACGGCTTCATCGTAGGTCTGTCCGGAAATGGCGCCGTAAGCAAACCGGTATTGGTCGGGCAATACTTTGTTTATGGCCAGGCAGATAAGGTCAAAGCGCTTTAGCTGGCAGTTGATGGTTGTTACTATGTGGGTTTTATCATCGGCCTTTATGCTGAGCGTTCCGGCGCTGCCGTCGCAGGCCCAGGAGTCATATTGCTTGTCCAGCCCGAAGAACTTGTTTTCGGCGATGGTTTTCCAGATGAATTTTACATCTTCCGGCCGGATGGCGAACGATTCGTTTACGTTTGGTTTTGAGCCGCTGTCGGAGCCGCCGGAATAGTTGTAATTATACTCGCATTCCCCGTCTGCCCGGATTTCAAGCGTGTAGTTGTTTGTCGACCACGGGCCGCGGCCGGAAACGATGTAGGCAATCCGCAAGTCTTCGGGAACTTCTCCGTTATACAGGAATTCTTCTTGGTCAGCTTGTTGCTTTTCTGCCCCGGGAACCGTCATCTGATTAGATTGGGCCGCGGCGGCCGGCTCAACCGACCCCGGCTTGGCCGCGCTGTTGCAGGCAAACGCCAATACGGCTGTCATCGCAAATGCCGCCGCCAAAATCGCTGTTTTATAACTCATATAAACTCCCTTAGTGGCATTTAACCATATCGACACCGAATGCTTTCGGGGGCGATATGCTTTTAGTGCCACTTATTAGGGACACTTCGAGTTCATCGAGTTAGTGTCCCTTATCCCGTCTATTCTGACGGGAGTTCCCGCAAGCTTAGCTTGACGGGATAAAACTTATTTCGCCGGGACATTCAGTCATTCAGCTTTCGGGTTCATTACCCGGCCCATAAACAGGATGCTTCCAGAGCGTTCGTCGCGTATCAAAAATATAAACGGGTGGTCGACTCTGAATACCGAAGGCGCTTTGGGCGGAGCCCCCGTGGGAGCAATCACTGCCGTCGCCGCGGCCGCTTCGGTGCCTTCTTCGTTCACCTCTATAAACGCCTTATGAATGACATTGTCAATAAACAGCTCTTTGGTCCCGCCCATTCCGGAGAAATCGGCTTGAGGATAACCAAAGGCGTCGCTCATCCCGAGCGATTTGAGCATATCAGACAGTTCGAATTCCAGTGTTAATTTAAATTTCGGCAGATAAACGGGTAATTTTTCTTCGGCCAGCGACGCCTGCCATTTGTTTATGTTCTCCGCCGTCAATAGCTTTTCGCAGGCGCTTATGCCGTCATATTTGTGGGGCAGGATGATGAGCATTGAGAGTTCTTTGCCGTTATAAGGAAGCTTTATCATCATAAAATCGGTGTTGCGCATAATGGGAATCTTTATCGGGAATCCTTTTTTATCCCGGAGCTCCATCATCGGGGTTTTTACCTTTGTTTTGTCCGCCAGGTTGAAATCGGCGTCAACCGTCTTGTTCTTGTCAAATTGGGTCATCCAGTTGCCCTTGAAATAGATGGCGTTGGTCAGCACCAGCTTGGTATCCGGGGTTAGGACTCCTTTTTGTATCAAGTCCTTGATTTTGTCGTTGGTTTGGACCTCGACCCATTTGTTGATGGTCTGGCGCGCCTCTTCTGTAGCCTTGAGGAAATCCACCGGGTTCAGGCCGGCTTTGTAATATTTGTTATTCAGGTCCAGGAACCCGGGCAGGAATTTATAATCCTGCTGGCCCCAGAGTGCGTTGGCAATGTTAATCTGGTAGTCTTCGGGTTTGGACGGGGCCATGCCTTTGATTAATTCGGCGCAGGCCTGGGCCAGCCGGTCCGATTCTAAGTTGAAATGGAGCGTGGTTGCCATCTGTTTGGCGGTTTCATTGCGCGCGCCGGCGTAGGCCATAGCCAGGGCGGTAGAGATGCTGTAAGGCGAAAAGAAGAGATTGCCTTCCCGCGCGCTCAGTTTGCCGTACAGGTCAATGGCAAATTCGTTGTTGGATTGGACAACGGCCTGTTTGTCTTTGGCAATATCCGGGTCGTTAGCATCAACCGGTTTTTTCTCGGCCCAGATGGGGGATAATCCGACCAGTCCCAGGGCCATTGCCGATAATGTTATCTTGCGCCACATATTCTATTTCCTTTCTTAGTGGCATTTAACCATATCGACACCGAATGCTTTCGGGGGCGATATGCTTTTAGTGCCACTTAGTCCCGCTTATTCCAGCGGGATTAGTGCCCCTTAGATCCCGGCTATTCCGCCGGGATACTCTATCATTATATCAGTTTTATATAGTATTAGATACCTGAGACATCGAAATTTGTTAATAAATCCGAAAATTCCGGTGAAGTTTTTATTCCGGTTTTCTATTTATCCTTGGGCGCGGCGTTGTCGCGGGAGGTGAACCCGGCGGGTCCCAGGGAGTTTCCTTTTGGCAAGAATGTATCAAGTATGGGCAGGGTGACTTTGGCGGTGGTGCCTTTGCCGTGCTGGCTTTCCAGGACCAGTTTGCCGCCGTGGCCCTGGATGATGTTATGCGCTACGGACAGGCCCAGCCCGGTGCCTTTGCCCGGTTCTTTGGTGGTGTAGAACAGGTCGAACGCCCGGTTCAGTTCGTCGGCGCTCATGCCGGTGCCGTTATCCTTGATAAAGACGGTGATGTTGCGGTCGTTGATTTCGTGGTAGACCTCTATTTTACCTTCCCTGGAACCCTGCTTGGCGGCGACGGCGTCGATGGCGTTCAGGAGCAGGTTTAGGAATACCTGTTGCAGTTCGCCTGAATCGCCGAAGACCTGCGGTATATCCATATCCAGCCGGTTGGCAATGGTGATTTTATCCTGGGTCAGCCGGTGCTGGACCAGCTGGATGGCCGTGGACATTATCATTTTGAGTTCAATCGGCTGGGGCGTCAGCCGGCGCGGGAAGAATTGGAGTATTTGCTTGAGCGTATTCTGGATGCGGGTCAGCCCTTCGATAATCAGTTCCAGGTATTCCTTGGTCCGTTTGGGGTCGAGACGCCCGTCCTTGAGCGACATAGCGGCGTTGAGTATCCCGCCTAAAGGGTTGTTGATTTCGTGGGCGATGCCGGCGGCCAGCGTGCCGGTGGCGGACAGGCGCTGGGCGATGACCAGTTGTTCCTGGGTGGCCTTGATTTTCTCGCGGGCGTCGTCTATCTTGTCCTGCAAAGAGGTGTGGTACGAGTTGATTTCGTCCAGCATTATTTTGAAGGTGTTAATCAGGTTGGCCACTTCGTCCGAGCCCCTGGCCGGAGGCAGGGTTACTTTATAGTTGCCGCCGGAAATCTGGCGGCTGGCTTCGGACAGCGCCTCTATCGGTCGGAGTATTAGTTTTGTCATCAATACATACATGCTCAGGATCAGGAAAATAGTGCCCAGGGGCATGACCCAGAGAATTGTCTTGAGCGATTCCATAGGGTCCAGTTCCATGCCCTGGGGGCGCTGGATGTCCATCTTAATCAGGAGTTGGGTATTGTCGGACATGCGCAATGGCGTGTTGACGACTGTCCCGCCGGACAGGCTGAATACCGGCTTTTGCTGTTTTAAGGCATTGATCAGGTCGGCGTCGTTCTTAAATGTTGCCGGGTCGACAATAGGCGCGGCCGAGAGTATCGGCTCAAGTTTGTTGTTGACTATGACCCACTTGGTAAAAAGGGCGGAGTTGTTGAGCTTGTCCCTGAGGGCGGCCCATTCGGGGCTTTCGGACGGCGGCGCCGGCGGGCTTTTGATTTCTTTCAGCCAATCCTGGATGATGCTGGTCAGCACGTCGGTCATTTTCTGCTGGTTGGAATGGACCCGGGCCAGGGCGTTGACCCACAGGTTCAGCGTCAGGATTCCCAATATCAGAATCATTACGCTGGCCAGGGCGATAAGGATTTTATAGCGCAGAGACATATGTTTCTATCCCGGTCCCCCCGATGGCCATCGGGGCCACGGCCCTTGCTGGGGGCGGAAGGAAGTCTTATACCATTATACCTTAAGGTATTATCCCAGGTTTTTCATCAGGTCGACCAGCGGATAGAACAAGGCTATCACGATAAAACCCACTATCACCGCCAGGAAGACGATGATTGCCGGTTCGAGTATGCTGGTCAACGCTCCGACCAGAGTGTCTACCTCGGATTCGTAGTTATCCGCTATTTTCATGAGCATCTTATCCAGTTCGCCGCTTTCCTCGCCTACTTCAATCATGTTAATGACCATCGAGTCAAAAACCGCGCTCTGGGACAGCGGGCCGACGATGCTTTCACCTTCGCGGATACTGTCGTGGACGCTCTGCACAGCCAACGCGATTTCCTCATTGCCGATGGCGTTGCGGACAATAACCAAGGCTTCAAGTATCGCCACGCCGCTGGCCAGCAATGTTCCAAGGGTCCGGGTGAACCGGGCGATGGATGATTTGCGGATAATAATCCCCACCAGGGGCAATCTTAATTTCACCTTGTCCAGAAACAACCGCCCTTTGGGAGTTTGGTTGACGCCTATATATATCAGGTATAAACCGATGGGTATAACCGGAATCAAGAACCAGACCGCGGCGATGGTCGAGCTGATATCCATTAATAGCTGGGTGATGGCGGGCAGACCCTTGCCGCTGGTTTGCTGGAATATCATCTTGAACTGCGGCACTACCTTAATCATAATCACAGCGACGATGAGTATGGCTACGGTGATGACCACGGCCGGGTATGTTAAGGCGCCGATAACCTTGCGTTTGAGGCCCTGGGCTTTTTCCATAAAAACGGCCAGTCTTGCCAGGACCGTATCCAGCACGCCGCCCGCTTCGCCGGCTTTGACCATGTTGACGTAAAGCCGGTCAAATACTTTGGGGTGGCGTGAAATCGCGTCGGACAGCGTGCTGCCCGATTCCACATCTTCGGCTATGTTCTCAACGATATCCTTCATCTGCGACGGCTTCATCTGGTTGGCCAGTATTTTCAAGCTGCGCAAAATCGGCAGCCCGGCATCCTGGAGAGTATGGAGTTGAACCGTAAATTGGGTAAGCTGCTGCTGGCTGACCCCGCTCAGCAACCAGCTGGTTTTCTTTTTCCTGGGCGCTGCCGTCGCCGCGGCTTGCTGGGACGGAACAGACGCCTTGTCTTTTACGCTGGTCGGAAAATAACCAAGCTTGCGAACCTTGGTGGTTGCCTCCTGAACAGAGGCGGCTTCGATATCTCCCTGAACTTTCTTGCCCGTCCGGTCAACGCCTTCATAAAAGAATAACGACATAATTTGGTCTCCTTATACCATTAGGTATATTCATAATGTTATACCTTAAGGTATTATAGTCTGGCAGCTGAAGTCCAACATAA
Source organism: Planctomycetota bacterium (assembly GCA_043808305.1). Classification (GTDB taxonomy): domain Bacteria; phylum Planctomycetota; class MHYJ01; order JACQXL01; family JACQXL01; genus JBBAAP01. Next base: position 7,344 of record JAZDFB010000105.1, read on the forward strand.
GCGGAACGACTTACTGCCAGTTACCCGTTCCCCTTAAGGGAAGGCCCTCTCGCTATATCCTGAGGGGCCTTAGAATAAGAACCCTCGCGGGCGGGGCCTTAAGGTTAATAATGATTGTCTATATGTATACGGATAAGTTAATAATCACAAAGTATTTGTCAAGATAACATGCAATACTTTAGGGGCGCTGGCAGGTCTATGGCGGGGTGCGACGCCTTGCGGAAGCAATTTATCGGGTCGGTGCTCAGGGCGCTGATATTTCTTGACAAACGGGCTTATTTTTCTATGATAATTAAAAAGTTGGCGGGAAGAATCCTTGTTAATATAGCCGGCGCGTATGCGCTGTATTTATACCATCAGGTATATTTATACTCCAGCAGTTTGAACGTTAGTGAATTATACTTCGGCAGTTGAAGCGAAGCGACTTACTGCCGAGTATCCTCAGCTGTTCCCGCTTCGGCGGGACGAACAGCTGATGGACTGCCGGGTATCCTCGGCTGTAAAGCTCCTTTGTCGCTAACAGCCGATGGATAATGTTATCCCCCCAGAGGGGAGGCCGGAGCCGTTCACCCGTGAGGGTTCTTATTCCAAGACCCCCAGGGTCTAGGGAGCGGCCCCCTCTTCGAGAGCTCCGGCTTTTGGGCGCTCATAAATATGAGTTTGCAGTTATACATAAAATCTCCTTTGCCAAAACGTTCAAGCCAGGAGCAGTGTTTCGGCCTCCCGGATTTTTTTAGCAAGCCGGCCGACCCTGCCAAGCCTTCGGAATCCCTTAAATTCTGGATTGGCAGGACTAACGATTGCGCGTTAAAAATCATCGATAAAATAATATCTCAACAGCATTGCTATATAGAAAAAACGCCTGAAGGCGACTTTAAATTAGTTGATAATAACAGCCGTAACGGAACTTTTGTCAACGAAATAAGGATATCCGAAACAATACTTGAGGAAGGAGATGCTATCCGGCTGGGCGTTTATGGGATAGCCGTGCAGCGGTTAGGCGCAGTGGCGGCAAAGGAAGAAGCGCCAAAGCAGGCGCCCACTCCCGAAACAGAAACCGCTCCGGCGTTTCAGGAGAAAAGCCCGGACTTAGCCGCGCCGAAACGGCTCCATCGCAATGCAAAACTGTATCAGCCGAAAAAGTCCGGAAATTTAAGCATTATTCTTGGTTCGGCCGGGGTAGTAATGCTTGTGGCTGTTATTTTCATCTTTCAAAGCGGGACGAACCCGATCATACCCTCAACAGATTCCGGAAATACCCGGAAGAAGGTTGTCAAGCACACGTCTGTTCCGGAGGACCCCGAGCCCATTTCTAATACATTGCCGGCACAAAAAGAGGCGGCCATTGAAAAACCGGTGGCGCCTCCTATGCAAAAGGAAACGCCGCCCCTGTCTAAAACCAATGCAGCCGAGATGGTCAGAGACCCTACACGCAAGTCTATAGACCAGGAGCTGGCGGCCCAAAAGGAACAGCGGGCGCTGGATGAAGCAAAACGGCAGGACTTGCTGAAGAAAATACAGGAACGAACCATCTGGCCGGAATTAAAAATTCAGATTGCCCAGCAAACCCTGAAATATCAATATTCCAAAGCAATGGCTAACCTTGAGGCGTTCCTGAAAACGTCACAAATAGAAGAGATAAAGGCGGAGGCGGACGGGTGTCTGATAGACCTAAAGGGTGAATATTCGCTTTTTAGCAATATGGTAAAAAGCTTAAAAGACGGCACCTCCCAGCAAAAGATTTCCCTGGACGACAAGGTCGTTTATATAACGAAAATAGATGAGAGCGGATTTGCAGGATCAATTGTGGGAGTGAGCGGAAGCGTTTATTCGAGGTTTTGGGCGGATACTCCGGTACAGATGGTTCTGCGCTTATTCCCAAAAACCATGTCCCAATCAGACCAGCTTTATCTGGCGATTTTCTGTTATCATCACAATTCTTCCGGGGAAGGCGATAAAATATTAATCCGCTATTTGAAATCTTACCCTAATGAAAAACCGCTGGTCGACAAAATATTAACCCGTTATAAAAATATTCCTTTGCCGCCCGGCGGCTTTGCCGAATATCAGGGGCAATTAGTTTCCGCCGAAGATAAATCATACTTGGAAAAAGGCTGTATCAAATACCAAGGAAAATGGCTCAGTAATGACGAGGTGATGGCGGCAAAGGGGATGGTTAAATTCCAGAATAAGTGGGTAACCCCCGCGGAGAAGGAACGGACAGAGAAACGATTAAGCAAACTGGCGGCGATGAAGAATCTTTTAGCGCCCAAGGGCGTTATTAACCAGCCCGGCTGCGACAAAGAACAACTCTCCTGGGAAAATGCGCGCTCCAAGGAAACAGACCATTATATTGTTACGGCGAATCTTTCCCAGGAAGCGGTTGACGACATCTGTTACATAATGGAGTGTTTATATTTTGAGCACAAGAAAACATTCAAGCTTGTCGGCGACGCCCCCAGCAAACTTCCCGTCTGGGTTTTTAAGAACGCCAAAGAATATCGTGATCATGGCGGTATGGGAGCCGGGCAGTTCGGGTCGGGGCCAAAAGGAAAGCAACTAATGACATCTTATGTAGTGGGGGCGGAAACTAATACCACCATGATCTTATTGCACGAAGGCACTCACCAGTTTGTCGATCTTGTTTGCAACCTCCGCCCGCCTATCTGGATTAATGAAGGGTTAGCCACCTATTATGAGTCCAGTAAATTTGAGGGAATAAGCCTAAAAACTAATCTTGTGAATCATCAGAGGCTGGGGATGATACAAGACCTGATAAGCAAGAAAGACGTTCCCCGCCTTGAAGATATCATTAATATCCGCCAGGCCAATTTTACCATTTATGAATATGCGCATACCTGGAGCCTGGTTTATTTCTTTATGAATTATAACAACGGCCAATATGCCGATGAATTGGAAACATATTTTGAGTCCATAAAGAAAAAAGGTTTTGAGAACCGGCCTAAGCATAAAGAATTGTTTGAAGCGGCTTTTAAGATAAAATTCGAGATATTAGAGCAGCAGTGGGAAGACTTTATTAAAAAGTTATAGTCCGGACAACTGTTCTTCGCGTGCGGGCCATTGTTTCCTGAATTCCTGCCCTACCTGCCGATCCGGCGGCGCACAACAAAGCCAATAAAATCAGCAACCAGTTTGATGAATATTTCAAAAAGGAAGTGGGGCGGCTTTCCGCGCCGCGGCGTAAAAGACTTGCCGGAGATAAGCTTTCTATTTGAACTTGACGGAACCAAAGCCTATCCTGCGTACAGAAACCGCGCGCGTTTAAGTATTTTCTTAAACGTACCGTTTCTTACTTTGGCTCCTCAAGTATTTTCTCGGCCTTAAATTCACCCAAAATTTTATGAGAGCTGGACAATTTCATGGTGACAGGAAACGTGGTACCTTTTTTTACTCCACCGGAGTAATCATTAGTTGTCTTCCCTCAGCATTTATGGTCATCCATCGCGCCGCCCGCAATCTTTCCTTCCTTGGCGCTGGTCACTTCTATCTGGAATGCCAGATGCGGGTTAAACCCAAAATACTCCTCGTTTGACTTCCCGAATATTCTGGCGCTGGAATAAATCGCCCTAACGTTTAATGTCACTACCTTTTTAACTTCTTTTTTATCGCACGACCCTTCGAACTCCAACCGGCAAGGCCCGCCCCAGTTAACAAGGGTTGTTTTCTTTTGATCCGGGCTATCGCCGGCTTCATTAGTAACCGTTATGGGTTCCATTCGTCCCTGCCTGACCGCAACATGGTTTGAGGCCTCGCTAATATAGCCCAGCCATAAAGTATACGTCCCGCACGGCACCTTTGTTTTCTTGTCTTTGGCAACATCCAAATAAATATCCCTGCCGCAATTGATAATTGCCAGGTCTAACTGGCTCGGGCATTTAAACCCGCTGATCATGTCTACCACGCCATATTCGCCTTGATACGGTTTTAGGGTTATTTTCTGTCCGTTGGGCTCTACCGTAAAATTATAGAGCGTATTTTTGATGCTTACAACATTGCTTACCGGAATGCCGTAAGGGCTATCTCCGATTACTACCACATCAACGCCGACTCCGTTATATTCCCCGTCTTTATTGTCGTCAATAAGTTTTATGTCGGTGCCCTCAATTTTACCCGTTGTATAAGTCGTAAACGGGGCTATAATTTCGGGGTTGCTTTGAATTATAGCCGGAGTCAAAACCTTGAGCCCGGGTTTCACCTTAGAAACTAACGTGAGCGTATATTCTTTCCCTTCCGGAGGTATTACGGATTTCGTATCTTGTGCAGAAAAGATATTTTGGGAAATCAATGTCATTACAGCAAGACCTATTCCGATTAAAAACAGCGCTTTTCTCATGCTTTCTCCTTTCATATAAATAAAAACAATCGGCAAGAAAGGCTGTCTTCTTTTTCTCGCCTTTATTATAAGAATGTTTGAGGCAGATAAAAAACTGCAGGTTATTTATTAAATTTATAAGAAATATTGGTAGTATTTATCCGGTCCGGCGCCGGTATTAGTCAGGTTATCTGATAATTCTTGAGGACGAATACCTGCCTCTGGCCACAGCCGGTAAACGCCCTTGGGTCGACGGACGGCGACGCATCCCGCTATAGCCGCCGGGCCTGCTTTGGCTGACAGGCGCGTTAAGCGGAAACTGTTCCTGGGTGATACCCGGATGTTTGGATATCGGCAGCGTGGTCCGGATGAGCCGTTCAATATCTTGAACATCGCGGCTCTGGTCGGGAGTGGCAAACGAGATGGCGCGCCCTTTATGCCCGGCCCGGGCGGTCCGTCCGATGCGATGGACGTAGTTTTGTGTTTCGTCGGGCAGGTCGTAATTGATAACCAATTCGATGCCGGTGACATCAATGCCGCGCGAAGCAATATCAGTAGCCACGAGCACTTTATATTTTCCGGATTTGAAACCAGCGAGAGCCTCTTGCCGCTGGTTGAGCGAGCGATTGGAGTGTATCTCGGCCGCCCTGTAACCCATTTCCCTGATAGCATAGGCTATCTTGTGGGCGTGATGCTTCATCCGGGCGAAAAGCAGGACCGAGCCCGGATACTGGCTGAGTATTTTACCAAGCAGTTTCAACTTGGCTTCTTTGGTGACGATGAATAATTCCTGGGTAACTTCCTGGACGGTGGTGCCAGAAGGGGCTATTTCTATGGACACGGGCAGTTTCATATAGCGTGAGGCCACGGCCATAATCTCCCGGGACATAGTCGCGGAAAAAAGCATGGTCTGCCGCTTTTTAGGCAGGCGGGCGACAATCCTTTCCACTTGCGGGGCGAACCCCATATCCAGCATCCGGTCGGCTTCGTCAAGCACCAGAATACCGACGCCGCCAAGACTAATACTATGGCGTTCGAGATGGTCAAACAAGCGGCCTGGGGTGGCGATGACAACGCTCGGGTCGCGTTGCAGAGCCAGAATCTGGGGCGGCATAGGCGCGCCACCAATCAGGCAGGCCGTTTTCATCCCGAACGGGCGCATTATTTCGCGGAAGACCTCTTCTATCTGGAGCGCCAGTTCCCGGGTAGGCGCCAGGACTAAGCTAACGATATCTTTCTGGGCCAGGGTCTGAACTATGGGAATGACAAAAGCCAGGGTCTTGCCAGTGCCGGTCTGGGCGATGCCGACAATATCCTGACCCTGGATAGCCAACGGGATTACCTTTGCCTGGATGGGCGTAGGTGTTTTAAACTTAATCCGTTCAAGGGTTCCCAGTATCGTGGGCGCTATACCCAACCCGAAAAATCCCGCCTGAGGCGGATTGGCAACTTGATGTACACCTTCCGTTTTGTTCATCATAGAAGCTTCCATTATCGTATAACTTTTGTCAACATAAAAATTATTAATTCGCGGTGGTGAACAACCTGGTTTTATTCTTCATCGGCTTCAGAACGGGTCCGGGTGCCTTTGCGGCCCTGGGCGGCGAGTATCGTTTTGCGCAGGCGGATAGATTTGGGGGTGACTTCTATCATCTCGTCTTCGTTAATGAACGCGATAGCCCTACCCAAGGTTATGGGTAGAACCGGTTTAAGGATGATGGTCTCATCGCTGGAAGAACTGCGCATATTGGTCAATTTTTTCCCTTTGGCCGGGTTGACGTTGAGGTCGTTTTCACGGCTGTAGTCGCCGATTATCATACCTTCATAAACCCGGTCGCCCGGGCTGACCAGGAGCTCCCCGCGTTTTTCCAAGTTTTCCATGGCGTAGGCATTGGCCGTGCCGACCCGGTCGGCTACCATAGAACCGGTCAGGCGCATTTTAAACTCGCCCCGGTATTCTTCGTAACCCTCGAGGTAGGAGCTCATAATGCCGGTGCCCCGGGTATCTGTCAGGAAATTATTCCGGTAACCAATCAGGGATCGGGTGGGAATAGTGAACTCCATCCGAACCCGACCGGTGCCGTGATTGACCATATTCTTCATTTGTCCCTTGCGATGAGCAATCTGTTCGGTAACAATTCCGATGTGGGCTTCATCGCAATCAATAAAAAGCCTTTCGATGGGCTCGAGTTTGACGCCGTCCTTCTTTTTAAATATGACATGGGGCCGGCCGACGCTGACTTCGTAGCCTTCGCGACGCATGGTTTCCAGAAGTATCTCCATCTGGAACTCGCCCCGGCCTTTAACGATAAAAATATTAACCTCGTCCGACTCTTCGAGCTGAATACCAACATTAAGCATTGTTTCCTTGCGGAGGCGCTCGAGGATTTTTCGGGACTGGACGTAAGTGCCTTCCTGTCCGGCGAAGGGCGAGGTGTTGATGGTAAAAACCATCGAAACGGTCGGTTCGTCGACTTTGATGCGCGGCAAAGCCTTAGGTACTTCCTTGGTGCAGATAGTGTCGCCAATGGATACATTTTCGATGCCGGCCAGAATAATGATGTCGCCAGGGTCGACCTGATCAACCCCTTCGAGTGATATACCGTTATAAACCTGGAGTTTAGTTACACGCAAAGGATTGGATTGGGCGTTTTCCTTGATACACACCAAGGCATCATTACACCGGGCTGAACCGTTGAATACCCGGCCGATGGCCAGCTGGCCGACATAATCGGAATAGTCCAGGTTAGCCACAAGCATCTGGAACGGCTCGGCCGGATCATAAGCCGGTGCGGGAACGGTTTTAATTATAGCATCAAACAGGATGGCCAGGCTGGTGCCCGGCTGATCCATGGTAAGTTGGGCGATGCCGTCTCTGCCGATGGCGTATAATACCGGGAAGTCCAGATCGTGCTCTTTGGCTTCGAGGTCGATAAAAAGGTTATATATTTCGTCCAGAACCTGTTCGGGCCGGGCGTCCTTTCGGTCTATTTTATTGATTACAACTATCATCTTAATACCGGCTTCGAGTGATTTCTTAAGAACAAACCGAGTCTGGGGCAGGGGGCCTTCGGCCGCGTCGACCAACAGTATCGCGCCGTCAACCATGCTCAGGCTGCGCTCAACCTCGCCTCCGAAATCGGCATGGCCGGGCGTATCCAGTATATTAATGCGCACGTCCTTCCACAGGATGGAACAATTCTTGGCGGCGATGGTGATGCCCCGCTCTTTTTCTAAATCCATACTGTCCATAACGCGCTCTGTCACCTCCTGGTTCTGGCGGAAAACACCGCTCTGCCGGAGCATAAAATCAACCAGGGTGGTTTTTCCGTGGTCAACATGGGCAATGATTGCGATATTTCGTATCTTTTCGTTATGTTTTATATTTTCCATATAGTATCTGACAACAACGGTGTCACTTCGAGCAAATATTTACGCTTCGGCTTTCTTTCTTTCCCGAACTTCTTCGGCAATCTTTTCGGCGATCGAGAATGGAACTTGGAGATATTTTTCAAAATGCATGGAATAATTAGCCCGACCGCTGCTCATCGAACGGAGCGTCGAAACATAACCGAACATTTCGGAGAGCGGCGCCTCGGCCTCGATTATCTGCAGGCCGGCCCGGGCCTCCACGGACAAAACCTTGCCGCGCTTGGAGCAGATGTGGCTGACGATGTTACCCATGTATTCCTGCGGGGTAGTTATTTCCAAAGACATATACGGTTCAAGCAGAACTGGCGACGCCTTAGCAAAGGCTTTTTTGAAGCATTCGCGGGCCGCCGTCCGGAATGCTATTTCGGATGAATCGACTTCGTGGAACGACCCGTCAACCAAGCTGACTTTGACATCAACAACCGGATAGCCGGCCAAGACGCCTTTTTGCATGGCATCAATTACGCCTTTTTCCACGGCCGGGATAAATTCTCTGGGTATCGCACCTTGAGTTATGCTATTATCGAATTCGAACCCTTCGCCCGGATGGGCTGGGGATATTTCCAATTCAACATGGGCATACTGCCCGTGTCCGCCGGTTTGCTTGACGTGTTTATATTTCTCGGCCACTGAGTTGGTTATAGTTTCCTTATAAGCCACTTTGGGTTGGCCGGATTCAACATTGGCGTTGAATTCGTGCTTTAAGCGGTCGACAATTATTTCTAAATGCAACTCGCCCATCCCGGAAAGGATGGTTTCTTCGGTTTCCGGGTCAACATGCACGGTAAATGTCGGGTCTTCCTCAGCCAAGCGGGACAATGCTTTGCCCAGCCGGTCTTTTTCGGCCTGGGTTTTGGGCTTAATACTGATGGAGATAACCGGTATCGGAAATTCAATGGACTCCAAAAGTATCGGGTGGTCCGGGTCGCATAGCGTATCACCTGTAACGGTATGGTCCAGCCCGATGGCCACGGCAATTTCGCCGGTGTGGATATCTTCCCGGTTTTCACGCTGGTTGGCGTGCATCTGAAGGATACGTATCATCCGCTCGTTCCGGTCTTTACTGGCGTTGAGAATGCGACCACCAGCTTCAAGGGTGCCGGAATAAACCCGGAAATAAACCAGTTTGCCCATGTGCGGATCGGCCTGGACCTTGAAAGCCAGCGCGGTAAATGGCTCATCTTCAGCCGGACGGCGTTCGATTATTTTGGTCGGGTCAGACGGATCGGTGCCTTTTACGGGTGGCAGGTCTATCGGCGAGGGTAAGTACATGTTAACCGCGTCCAGAAGCTTACGCACGCCTTTGTTCTTGAATGCGGCTCCACATAACACCGGAACAACCTTGTTAGCTATCGTCCCTTTACGGATGGCTTGTATCAGCTCGTCTTTGCTAATCAGGCTTTCGAACTCAAGGTATTTAGTCATCAGCGTATCATCCAGTTCAACCGCCTTTTCCACCAGAATACGGTGGTGTTTTTTAGCGACTTCAAAATATTCGACCGGAATGTCCTCCACATTAATATCGCTGTCGGGCGCTGCGTCGTCGTGGATGAATGCTTTCATCTCAAGCAGATCAATTACGCCGATGAATTTATCCTCTGCCCCAATGGGAAGCTGGAGCGGAATGGCGTTAGCACCCAAATCTTTCTCTATACTCTTAATAACGGCTAAAAAATCCGCTCCGACCCGATCCATCTTGTTAATAAAAGCAATTTTGGGAACGTTGTATTTATCCGATTGCTGCCAGACGGCCTCGGACTGCGGTTCGACTCCGCCAACGGCGCAAAAAACCGCGATGGCGCCGTCCAGAACACGCAAAGAACGCTCTACCTCGACCGTAAAATCCACGTGACCGGGCGTATCAATAATATTTATCCGGTTCTCTTTCCAGTAGCAAGTAGTCGCTGCGGCGGTAATAGTTATACCCCGCTCCTGCTCCTGTTTCATCCAGTCCATTTGAGCCTTGCCGTCATGAACCTCGCCAAGCTTGTGTGATTTCCCGGTGTAAAACAACATTCTTTCAGTCAGGGTCGTTTTCCCGGCATCAATATGGGCCATGATGCCGATGTTCCTGACCCGGGATAGATTGCTTATCTGTGTCATCTAATGAACCTTTCAATTATTTGTCTTTGTTATAAGCAGATTTATCGGCATAATGGGTGGGTGACTGGCTTTAATTCCGGCGGGTTATTCTCTTTCCACGCATGTTTAGTTCGGATTAGAGCGCAAGACGCCCCCTTATCATAAATTAAATACTTATAAGCTTTTTTTGTTTCATCCTAATTATATCAACTAAAATCTACCAGATTAAGGCCTGTATCCTTGTCTGTCTTTCTAACAACGGATGTTTTGAAGTCGAACAAGACTATCTCGCAAGTGGCGGAAACGGTCGCCTCTTTAAGATGTCCGCCATAGACCAGCATATTCTTGGCGCTAATAGATATGTGACTATGGACGAAAACCTCTTTATCCTTACAGGTAATGTTACCCGCAAGGCTGACGATTTCCAGGGGGCCAGACATCTTTTTGTAACTGTATTTTTTCTCAAGGGGGTCAAAGTGTGCCATTTCAACGGCGTTTATGGCGCCGATAGCGTTGAAAAAACCAGCTTTGATGTTTTCCTTATTACATAATTCCGTCAGCTTTTCGATTACATTATCGTCTTTGGCAAGAATTATAAACCACTTGTCGTCTATTTTCTTGTATTTCATGAGATCTAATTATTTCTTAATGAAATCTAGCATATTATAGCCCAGCCCGTTGAAAAGTTCCGCCAGCTTGGATATCGGCATTCCTAAAATGTTGAAGTAACAACCCTCGATATGGGGTATCAGCACAGCACCAGGGCCGTCTATGGAGAACCCGCCGGCGCAGTCGGACCGAAAGCCCAGCACTTTAGCCCATCGGATTAGCTCCGGTTCGGACGGTCGTTTCATCTTTACAGCGGTGCGAGCATACCCCATCACACACCTTTGGTTTTTGACGTCTATCAAGGCCAAGCCGGTATAAATAAATGAAACCCTTCCGCTAATAAATTTAAGGATTTTTATTAGCGGTGTTCCGGTTTTAAGCTTGCCTATAACTCGGTTACCAGCATAGGCAATGCTGTCTGCGCCAATGACCAGTCCGGTTTTAAGCTTGTAAGCAACAGAATTGGCCTTATTATAGGCGTTTCGAATAACCAGTTCAGCAGGGTTGCCTTTGACGGCTGTTTTTTCTTTTATCCGGCTGATTATTACTCGGTGCGGTATATAGCACATTTTGAGCAGGGCCGAGCGTTGGCTGGAACCGGAGGCCAGTATTATTTGGGGTTGTTTAAAGTTCATTATTTATTTAATTAGATGTTATTTTGGGATTATCGTCAAGAATTATTGTTTTCGCATTGTTTCCCAATTATCTAAAACCCTAATAATACAGCTTATAAAGGGTTGTTTTTCTTGCTTTTGTGTGTGAATTTTTATATTAATAACAACCCTGTTATCAACATATATTATGTGGAAGTTGGCAGGACCCCGGAAATACCCCGGTTTATCCTATAGGTATCCACAAAACTTTTTTGGTTGTGGATAACCACTGGTCTTTGTTATGTGATATATTATATTGGGTTACAGAACCCGTATAGGGTTATCCAGATACTTAGGATTTATAATAATAAGAATAATATTTTATATAGTTTATTACTACTATTAGTATAGCTTCTTAAGGAGGATAAGTATGAATTTTTCTTGTGCACGTGATAAAATTTTATCGGCATTCCAGATGGTTAATAATGTAGTGCCAACCAGAAGTACGATGCCCATCCTTCAGAACATTAAAATAACCGCGGATGACAAATTTGCCTCTTTAATTGTAACTGATATGGAAGTTGGCATCCAAACGCATTTTAAAGCGGACATTAAAGAAAAAGGGAATGTCCTGATTCCGGCCATAAGATTAGGGGCAATATTGAGGGAAACACCGGAAGACAAGATAGAATTAAAAAGCGACGGAGCCATCGCCAAGATATTAACCAAGCACAGTGATTATAAAATAATGGCTCCGGAAGTAAATGACTACCCCGATTTCCCGGTTTTTAATCATAAAAGGGCCTTTGAAATAAACTCCAGGGGATTCCGGGAAATGGTTCGCAAAACCAACTTTGCAGTTTCTATTGAAACTTCAAGATACGCGTTAACAGGATTGCTGTTGGAAATCAGGAAAAAGGAAATCCGAATGGTTGCCAGCGACGGCAAACGGTTAGGTTTCGTCAAGCGTCATTCAGAACAGAGCATCTCCGAAGATATCAAAATCATCGTTCCGCCCAAGATAATGACTTTGCTGGACCGGATATTAGGAGGGCAATTCGGCGAAGCAGAAAAACCGGAGGGCAAGGAATCCAAAAAGGTCGAAGACCCGATAATAAAACTGGATATAGACGAAAATCAGTTGAAAATAAGCGTGCCCCAGAAAGACTTGCCAGACACAATACTTTTCTGCCGGCTGATAGAAGGCGCTTTTCCGGATTACGAGGCGATAATACCGGCGGACAACAACAAGAAATTAGAATTCTCAAGCGCAGAACTGGCATCAGCGTTCCGGCAGGCAGCCTTGGTAACCACGGATAAACTGCGCGCCACCAAGATGGAGTTTAAGGATAACAAACTGACTCTAAAATCACGAACTCAGGACGTCGGAGAAGCGACCGTAACCATGGACATTAAATATGCGGGAGACCCATTCGCGGTCACCTTTAATCCGGATTATTTTATAGATGTTTTGAGAGTACTGGGCGACGTGGAAATAACACTGGAGCTCAAAGACAAAACCTCGCCGGCAGTAATAAAATACGGCAAGGATTTTCTTTATCTGGTGATGCCCATGACCATAGAGATATAAAGCCTTTAAATGGAAAAAGCCATAGACGGGTTGCTAAAAGATTTTGAGCGCAAGTTAAAGCGTGATAATAAAAAGCTTCCGGACGGCATCAACCAAGACTTGGAGAAAGCGCTGGGTCCCCGATTCATGGACCGGATTCGGGTAATGGGTCTAAAGCAAAAAGTTTTGACAGTTCGGGTTGCCTCGGCGCCTTTGTGTCAGGAGTTGAGTAATTTCTATAAAACAAAACTTCTTAAAAATCTTAAAGAAGGGCCGGCGGGCGACAAGATAAGAGACATAAAGTTTATACTATGAAAAAGACAAAAAAGGCTATGGCTTCCGCCAAAGAAAAAGATGTCC
>JAZDFB010000106.1:0-7716 GCA_043808305.1 Planctomycetota bacterium
AAGGATTACGAATTCAATAAACTGCTTGATGCCGGCGGTTTGGACAAATACCTGAACGAGAACTACCCGGCCAACACCAAACTGTTCCAGGCACTGGCCGATGACGACGGGATGGACGGCAATCGCTACCCTAAATTTGACGAGCTTTACCAGAACCTTAAGACCCGCCTGGAAAAGGAAGAGGTTCGCCAGGCGCTCAGACAGCACATCCGCCGGCGCGTTGCGGACGAACGCGGACAGGAATTTCTGATTGACCTGCAGGATGACCTAATTCTTCAGCGTGCTATTGTTGAGGCAGTAACCAAGTTAAGCATTGACCCGGCATCAATACCATTATTTTCGCCGTTTGCCCGTAAGTTTGATAAGCCAGAAGAAGCTCAGATTGAGGAACCGGCAAAAAACGTGAAGTAAATTAATTAAGAGACTTGATGTAGTCTTTCCACTGCGCTTCCATAATTTCCACCTTGGTTTTGAAGGTTTGCTCGAAGATATCGATGTGCTGTTGGGCCGTGAGGCCGGGGTTATTCCGGAAGTAATTGATATACGACTCCAGCTCATCGGCGTAAAAGCCGTCCCGCCAGTTAAACAGGAAATACATCAGACTCCAGCCCTCGGCATAGCATTCTTCGCTTTTATACTTATCTGAAGTGGTGTTTATGAAATCGCTGAGTTTGGCGTAATGATTTTGGGAAAACGAGTATTTCATTCCGAACAGCCGGGAATTGTTGACCAAGTTGGTTTTGAGGTTTTCTCCTTCAAACTTGCTTGATTCGTAATAAGTGGCCAGTCCTTCGTTGACCCATACAGGCACGTCTCTTTTAGTGCTCAGCATCAAGAACTGATGTACTCCTTCGTGGAGCAAAACCATGCTAGTGTTAAACATGGGATTAGTTTGATAATAAGCCATAATCCGTCCGCTTAAATTGTTGCCGATTATTACAGGAACGAATACCCCGCCACCGATACCACCGTTGTCGTAATACTCCTTCCGGTTTTTGTATACAAAGACATCAATCTTAAACCGAAAATCACCTATACGCTTGAATATTTTTTTGAATTCGTAATAGAGACATTCCATGACATAACCGATGTCATTGAGCGCATCCTGTGAAAGATTAGTTTTGATGCTATAATGGGGTGTTATTTTGGTCCGGGCCGAACTCCAGTCAAGTTGTTCACTATCGGCACCGGGCTTATCAATCACGCCCTTGGGCGCCAGACTGGCCCTAAGCTCTTGCAGAGCTTTATCCTGCGCGTCCAGCCGTTCTTTTTCTTTAGCCGTGACCCAGCGGTTCTGAAACTTGACCAGTCCCTTTAACTGCATTATCTGGTCGAAAGCCATCCAGATACCGTTGTATTTTACATAGCCTCGTTCCAGCTGCCATTTATCCTCAGGCCGTACCCACTGGTTTTGATAAATAACAAACCCGTCCTGAGGAATTGTGCCGCCGAATTCGGGGTTATACCGGGCCAGAATTTCATCTACCCAGGGTTTTTCCTGTGGGTTTTTCTGGAAGTAAGAAACCAATATCTGTTCGCCGTCAGATTCTAACCCATGGTTGTAACAGAAAATAGCTTTATAACCCAGGTTCTTGCCAGTCATTTTTGGCAGAAGTTCACAAATAATCCTGGGTTGTATGTCCTGCCACTGTCGGTAGTATTTACTCCCGGTCACGCCGGCGATTTCGCCTTCGATGCCGGATTCATCGGCATTTATTACCCAGATTTGGATAGTATCGAAACTTATTTTCTTGCGAGAGATACTTCCGATCTTATTGACCTGCGGTGAAAGCTCGCTGATAATGCTCAGGAACACCTCATGCGTACCCTTGAGGTCGCTGAGGTATGAGCTGGTTTCTTTACTGACTCGGCTTATCTCTTCTGCCCCGGACTTGGTTATGGATTCAAGAGAAACAATTTTCTTAGTATAAAAATTGTTGCACAGCGAAATGGCATCCTGGTATTTGAACTGTTTTGCCAGGGCAATAATTTTCTTTTTAGTGTCAGTCCATCTGTTAATTGTATCAAGGATCCGTGGGTCTAGCAAGGGCGGTCCGGGCTTTTCCCCAGATTGGCTGGTTGGTGTCAGGGGTTTGCCCTGATCCGATATAAGCGGTTTTCCGGGCGGTGTAATCGGCTTAGCAGCAGGAGTAACCGGCGACGAGACCGGTTCTGGGTTCTGAACAGTTTCTGGTATTGTTTCAGGGCTGTCAGTGTGTGCCGCGGTTTCCGGCGGGGCGGGTTGGTTAGTTATTACCGGTTCTATATGACTCTGGCCTTTAGTTAGAAGTATTCCCAGTACTCCGGAAATCAAAACCAGCAATCCGGATATATAAATAACTATCAGTCTGCTTTTGGGCTTGTCGGGTTTGGGTTTTTTGTAATCGGCCTGAGGATGCATACTGATAGATGACAGGCTTATTGTATAAAAGTCTCGTATATGGTAATTGATGCCCGTAAGATGTCTGATTTCTTGACTTTCGGGCTGAGCTCTACTTTTTCGATGTAGATCATTTGTTTCTTGGTATTGAGCTCGTAGAGGAAATTGACTAACTGGCTCATTTTACCTTCCGTTTCTAAAGTAAGCAGGTAGTACTTGTTCTTCTTGGTCTTAGCGTCCTTATTTTCCTTTTCTTCGATGGCTGGTTTGTTACTGACGATGACAAGACCCCAGTTGTTGGCCAATTCTGTTACGGTCTTGACCAGGTCGCCCAGCGTGTCTGCATCTGATTTGGGCTCGCGTAAGTAATCCCGATACTTCTCATGTTTATCGTTAATAGCCTTTTCCCGGCTGAGGATAATCTTATCGTTATTGATTTCTTGCTTGAACTGTTCAATCTGGCTGTTTAGATTACTTAGTTTATTCCGCATGGGAGAGATAACAAAGTGCATTATCAGGAAAAATCCCACTGCGGTCAACGTAACGTAAAACAACGTCCGTTCACGGCCTGACATCCTGGATAGTAATTTCATATGTTAATTATTTAACTGGTTCCGTCTTAGCGTCTTTAAATCCGCAGGCGATTTCAAAATTAATTACTTCTTTCATAATGGATCCATCCTTCACGGGTGTGAGGACCATTGACTTTATATCTACTTTGTTGAAATAAGACGATTTCTCCATTTGGTCCCTGAGTAAAGTTACGTCATTATTGGAATTGGCCACGCCCCGGATGATCATCCGTCGTTTATCACGGCCGTATTCATAGGTGGTCGTTTCAAAATATATTGTATCCGGAGTGAGTTTCTGGAGTTCGGCCAGCGATTCCAGCGGCATTTTCTGCTGGCGCAGATAGCTGTCCACCGCAACTGTTTTTTTATGTTTTTCTCTCAGTTCCACTGCTTTGTCGTGGTGCTGGTCATAATATTCTTTTAGTTTATTATTGAACGATGTTTTTATCCATATTTTCTGACCGAAGATGATAGTTATCAATACCAGGATGATAATGATTAGCGTGCCCAGCTTAATAACATCACGGCTTTTTTCAGCCATAGATTGTTGTAGCTTGACTTCTTCCGGCGTCAGGTCTATCCTGGTTTTACCGTATTTGAGCCCGGCAGTAATAACGGCGTGGAAAGACACGTCCGGCGCGGTGGCTTTCTTTTGTTCCTCGGCTTCTTTAGCTATTTGTATCAGCCCGGACCAGGGCTCCAGTTTGGGCAGGATGCCGGTTGCATCCCGGACGATATTCCCGAAATCCGCTTTTTCGGTTGCTCCGGTAACTATCAACTGGCTTATCTGCCCCAGGTTTTCGGTCTGGTAGGCTTCCAGCGAGTGCCGGATTTCTTCCTGGCATTTCTGGATGTATTTATCGTGGTCGTAGATAAGCTGGTTGGCGCCCAGCGTGATAATTCTCAAAAATACCGGTTTGCCGTTATGGACGACGCTGAAATCCATGTTGCCGGAGTCGATATGGAGCATTCCGACGGGTTTATCCGACTGTTCCGTGTACCACTGTGACATCGTCTCGGTCGAAAGGACGACTTTCTTGACCCTCAAGCCGGCCCGCTCGATAATATCCATATTCTTCTTGATGTGGTCGCGGTTGACGATGACCAGAAGAATCCTGGTATAGCCGCCTTTAAACACTCCGATAGGTATGTAATCAATGACGATTTCATCGCGCGAATAGGGGCTGTGCCGGCTGGCCTGGAGCTGGATAATCTGCCTTATCTCAGCCGGGTCAGTCGAGGGCAGTTCTATGTTCTTGGTGATAGTGAACCGGCCCGGTATGACGCTGATTACGTTCGGCGTCTTGATTTTATTGAGCGTGGTGAAATTGCGGATGAATTCGATAATCTGGTCATCGTCAGACGCCCTGATGTCGTTGCTGGCAAAACTCAACAGCTCCGGCTGACTGCCGGCCTTAAGGTGGGCTATCTTTATCACCTCGGCATTGATTTCTATTGCCAGCGTTGTCTGTGTTTTAAATAATGGGCTCATAGGGAGTTATATATTATATCGGCAATGCCTTACTCATTCCAGTATAAAATCTTACCATTTCGTTTTATAATACAAGTAATTTTCCTCATATTATTGGGCTTTTCGGCCGTGCCGGTAAAACCCTTTATTTGTATGCAGAAATGGTTGGATTTGACGTTTACGGCGTTAGTGCCGACCAGATTATTGAGCGCCTGCGACTCATCGCCTGTCAGCGGCGCTACCTGATTGACCAGATTGACTATCGATGTCAGCTCCGTAAAAAACCGGTCATCCTCGGTATGTGCTGTTTCATCCGGACCGGCGCGGTGACGGAGAACTTTATCGGCCAGGTCAACGCTCAGCCCCAGCGCTATCAGCACTTCGCGGGATGCCGTATTTATGTTTACCCGGCCGTCCCCGTATACCGTAATGCAATTTCCGACTTTATCGAATATGTTATCGGTTATGCCTTTGACCAGCAGGAGTTCTTCTATGCAATTAAAAAACTTATTCTTGCACGGATACGGGATAGGCAGGGCCTGGTAATAGCTGTTCTCCGCGCCGCCCTGGCGCTCTACGCTATCCTCATCGCGCCAGTCGATTATCGAATTGGCAATGGACTCGGCCTCGGACGGGGTCAGCGCATCGTATTGGTTCTTGAACAGCGTCTCCAGCACCTTCTGTGATGCGGTATTGATATTAATTTTGCTTTCCTCGTCACGCATGCCGTATGATGTGCCTCCGTCCAACCAATCGAAAGAAACGGTAAAAAACGCGTTCCCCACAGCCTGATTATTGAACAATTCCGGATTGTTGCACCACGTTTCGTTAAGAAAGTCGTAATTATTGGCCTGGGTATCCTTCCTGATTTCGGCTATGGCCTGGTTGATGCCCGAACAGGCGGCGATGTATGCCTGGGCTCGTTCCCGGTAGCCCTGCGCGAAGAATATCCGGTCCGACACGATGCTGGCCAGGGTCGTTGCGAATATGACCAGCGTAAATATCACCCAGACCGTAAAAACCAGTATGCTCCCTTTAGTTTTCATCTTCTTTGCTCATTCTTAGCCGCCCTGGACAGCGGTATGTATATGGTTCTGGTAAATATTTTATCCTTGGCCTTGATTTCTATCTTGACCGTCTGGGGCAGGAAGTCCTGCTCCGTGTTACCGGCCGCCGTCTCACTGGTATAAGAAAAATTAACCTCATCAAGATTAGAAATTATTACCCTGTAATTATCGTCGTTGAAGGGCTCGCCATAAACGCCCTGGGCGCGCAATAACTCTGTCTTGTCGGCGTTGAACCGGTAGCTTATCCAGCCCGGACGGGCGAACGACTTCTCCGGTTCCGTCGGATTATCAATGGGTAAGGTTTCAGGAAGGTTGCTTGCTTGGGTCGGAGCCATAACCAGGGCTGGGAAGGTTATTTTCCCTGATTCGCAGGTGAATCCGACAGGCGCGAAATTGAGAATCCCGGCCAGCTCCCGGTTCAGCCGCTCGATGTTCAGGTAAATGTTGTCTGTACTGCCTGCCTCATAGGTCGCATTCCAGACATTGATGCCGGAATTGAAAACCGAATAAACCGACAGCATCACCATTGCCGCAAGCACCGAAGTGACGATAAGCTCCAGGAGCGTAAAACCGCTTCTATTAGTGCCGCTTAACGAGTAACCGAGTTTTATACTCTGGCAGTTTGAGTGTAACGAATTACTGCCAGGTATCCTCGGCTGTAACTCACTACGTTCGAACAGCCGATGGAGCGGCACGTTACCCCGTTTATTCCAACGGGGTTTCTGATGCCTCAAGTCTATTCCTGCGACAGGGTGTAATAAGTCCATTCCATCTGTCCTTTGCGGTGTTCGCCCGGCCCCTGCCACTTAATGGTCAAAACAATTGACTTCAGGGATGGGTAAACCTCATAGATTATGCCGGAGGTGTCTTGTTTCTCGATATTCCATTCAAACAGGCGGTTGTTTTCCGACAGCTGGTCGGTCACGCTCGAGGTTGTCGACTCTGCATCGAACTTTTCCATCTGCTCCAAAGCCAGGACAGTGCATCGGTTATAATTCTCCGCCGCCACCTTGCCGTCCATGCATCCTATGAATGCTTCATAAATGCTGATAACGCTGATTGAAATAATGACCACGGAGACAATCACCTCTATAAGGGTAAAACCGGGTCCTGGTTTTATTTTGGAATATTTGTTCATTAAGATTAAATCCAAGGGCGTTCGGCCGAAAGATTCAGTCAAGTTCCAGGGTTCTATTGTGTTACTTTCCAGTTGCCGACATCGTCCTCGGTGCCGTCTTTGCCGTCCTGGCCCATTGACCAGATATCAAAACGGTCCGTATTATGCGTGCCCGGATAGCGGTATTTATACTCGTTTTTATAGGGGTCTATCGGGTCATTGGACAGGTAGCGCCTGGTCCAGTTAAGCGGCACCGGCGTGGAAGACGGTTTTTCGATAAGCGCCTTCAGGCCTTGCTCCGTGGCCGGGAACATTCCGTTATCAAGAGAATACAGGTCCAGGGCCGTCGATATCGTAGCAAAATCAGCTTTAATCTTGGCATCATAGACCTGCTTTTCACGACCCACGAAATTTCCGACTACCACCGACGCCAGGATGGTAATAATCACAGCCACCAGCAACAACTCAATCAAAGTAAAACCTTTTCTATTTTTCATATAAATGCTCCTTACGTATATAGTGATTATTTCTTGATATCAATAATTTAGCCCATTACGTTAAAAATGTCAATGTTTTTGTGCATCAGGGCTTATTAGTGCGACTTTGAGCGTAAGCGAATTAGTCGCACTTATCCCGCGTCCCGGAGGGATGCGGGATTATTCCGATTATGAAATAGTTGACATTTGCCCAGTAAATAATACTCTGGCAGTTTGAGCGGTAGCGAATTATACTCCAGCAGTTTGAACGTTAGTGAATTACTGCTGGGTATCCTCGGCTGTAACGCTCCTTTGTCGCTAACAGCCGATGGACTGCCAGGTATAGTTGGCTGTAACTCACGGAGTTTATCCCAGTGGGGTTCTAACAGCCGAACTACTAAATCTGCTTACTTAATTATTAGAACTGCACCTTGGGCGCTTTCTTTTCCTCGGCTGATTCCACCTCAAAGAACTCTTCGGCCTTGAACCCGAACATGCCCGCGATAACGTTTGACGGGAACATCTGTATCTTGTTATTAAACAGCATCACGTTGTCGTTGTAGAACTGGCGGGCAAACGAGACCTTGTTCTCGGTAGAGGTCAGTTCTTCCTGCAGTGCCAGGAAGTTTTGGT
>JAZDFB010000107.1:0-24396 GCA_043808305.1 Planctomycetota bacterium
CTTGTCCCAGGCAACCGAGTCGCGGTCCGCGCCCGGGCGGTTGATGATGCCTTTGGGCGCCAGTGATTTTCGGATGTTTTCCAGGTTCTTTTTCCGGTTGTTGGCGAACTCGGCTTCTTTTTCCGTCAGCCATTTACCGTCCACCTTGACATAGCCCTTGCGCTGCATTGATTCGTCATTACTGATCCATTCGCCGTCTTTCTTGATGTCGCCTTTATCCATGTGCTCTTTGTCATCGCCGGTCATCCAGCGCTTTTGGTAACAGATGAATCCGCCCGATGAGATTTTGCCTCTCAGCGACGGGTGATAAACGTTCAATATCCGGTCTGTCAGTTCCCGGCCGTCCGGGTTTTTCTCGATGTATGAAAACAGCGCCTGGTCGCCTTCTTCCACCAGCTGATGGGTATAGCAGAACACCGCCTTATAAGGGATTATCTGGGTATTGAAATTGGAAGGAAAAAAACTGTATATCGTTTTAGCCGGGATATCGCTCCACGCTTTCTTGTAAATGGCGCCTTCCAAACCGATCACTTCGCCTTCGATGCCGTTCTCATCGGCCTTTTTTACGATAATCTGCGACTTGCCCACGGTTATCTTCGAGCCGGGTTTATCGGTCAGGGTTTTGATAGCCGACGCCAGAAGAGATTGGGTTTTAGAGGTATCTTCAAGGTAAGCCGCCACGTCCATTTGCAGGCGTTCGACCGCGCTTCTGGCCGCCACATTCCCGTAATTGCGCGGATTAAGGCCGGTCATGGTTTTGGAACTGAAATCCGTCAGAATTGCCAGGGCTTCCTTATATTGGTTATTTTCCAGGTAAGCCGGTATCTCCTGCCTGATTTTGGACCACCGGTTGACAGCATCCTGGACTTCGGGCGGCATATCCAGCGCAAAAGCCAATGCGGCTATCAACAAGAATAGAACCGTTGCTGTTTTAAATCTGAAACCTGTTGTTTTAATGTTCATAGGTTAAACACTATTTTTTTCTTATTCATATGCCATTTTAGGAAAAATCTGTCAAGCAATAGGTAAGGCAGGCCTGTAGCCAAATTCAACACTTTTATACCTGTCCTTGTTAAGCGTATCTTGACCGCTTAAATGGCATGCATTATCTCTAAATTAGTTGTCTTTTCCAAGGAAGATGCGTGGTTTGAGGTATGGGATAAGGCGGATAAAACAGCGCAATAATTGCCAGTCAGATGTTACTTTCTCGTAACAATAAGGGTTATATGGGCATTCCTAAGAGTTGTAGTCACTTCCCTACGGATTGTAGGGATATCCCTATGAGTTATATGGTTAGCGGGACAGACCACTAATTTCGTAATGGGCTATTTTATTGATGTTTAGGGTATCATAAATGAAAGCTCAATTCTACGGCACGGACGGCGCATTTATTCCCGCTATCCCGCATAAGTACGGGACGTCGCTCGGCTCTGTAAGCAGCGGGATCTCCGCCGATAAACCGCGATATGGCAAAAAGAGGTATTAAGATGGTGCGTTGACGTAGCAGGGGGAAACGGCATTTAATCCTAAATATTCAACGCTCTTTTTTTCATCGACATTTTACTCGCGTTTTTCCTTGTCTTTATTGGCAGTTTTATTATACTTGTTTTAAAATTAATGATACTTTAAATATGCGTAATAAAAATTTAGAAAACAACTTACACCCAAGAGAAACCGTTATTGCCGAGGAAACCTTGGATTGGTACAGGATGTCTCCGGTTGAACGCTTTACGGAATCTCAAAAATTATGGGAAGTTTTTATGCTCCTTGGGGGAAATTATGAACCAGAGCCCGATACCCAAAGCCTTTTCCATTCTTTTAGGCCATAAAGTAAGAGCCCTGTTAATCGGAGGTCAGGCCTGTATTCTTTATGGCGCCGCTGAGTTTAGCCGTGATATTGATATCGCGGTTTTGGTTTCTACTGAGAATCTTGAATACCTGAAGTCAGCACTTCGTGAACTTAAGGCCGAAGGAATTTTTGTTCCTGACCTTTCAGAAGAGGTATTATTAAAAGGCCATGCCTGCCACTTCCGTTGTCAAAGAGAAGATGTAAAGGATTTAAGAGTAGATATTATCAGCGTAATGCGCGGGGTGGACTCTTTTCCTGATTTATGGGAACGTCGGGAGGAGATAGAACTTCCGGAGATAGGTAAGATCACGGTTATAGGCTTGTCTGACCTGGTTAAGGCCAAAAAGACTCAACGCGATAAAGATTGGCCTATGATCAGGCGCCTTATTGAGGCGGATATTTACCGGGCCTCCTCTAAACCATCAACAGAGAAAGTATTTTTCTGGCTAAGCGAATGCCGGACGCCGGAGTTGTTAATCTCGCTATCAGCTAAATATTCTAAGATTGCTTCCGGAATAGCAGCAAGACGTTCTCTTTTGAAATCTGCTATTGAAGGCAATCACGAAAAAGTCCAGGGCCTTTTGGTTGAGGAAGAGGAAAAAGAAAGAGAATTAGACCGTCAGTACTGGTCTCCGCTAAAGGCGGAACTTGAATCTTGGCGCCACCAGAAAAATAAACAACCGTGATAACCGGTTATGTATTTGAGGGCACTGGGGGTACTTCCCATCGGCGGTAATGGGTTATTTTACTGATTCGTAAGAAATCATAAATGAAAACTCAATTCTACGGCACGGACGGCGCATTTCTAAAACCGCGACCCCGAAATAATCGGGACTCCACTGCGGTTACGTATGGCAAAAAGATTTACCCACTCTCTACGTCCCGAGAGTGGGATGCATTGACCAGCCTAAAATGCATTTAATACGTTTTTAGCTCGGTTTCGGAGTCAGCTATAAAAACACGGGTATTCGACCTTAGGTGTAAGGGCATAGTTATTATCCAGTATGGCCGAGCTTACAAGGGAGTATGGCCAGTTTTACCTTAATCCCAGGTCAGATTGGCATATATCCCAGGGAACGCTTTCCTTAATCCCAGGCCGGATTTGCATATATCCCAGAAAACGCTTTGACTATACCCTTGAAACGCTTTAATTAGGGTCTGGCAAGGCTTACAAGGGGGTAATGCCAGTTTTACGAGGGGGTATGGCAGTTTTACAAGGGAGTTAGGCCATATTTACAGCCCAGCCTGACCGGGCTGGGAGGGGGGGGGAGGGTATGCCCCCCTCCCCACCATTGCCGGTTGCGTTTTGTGCTCATGAATCGCACTTTCCCCCGTTCGGGGGGGCACCTCTAAGCGGTTTCCGGACAGAAAGATGGACTTTTTACAGGAATACTTATTTTATTGTCACATTTTAAACTTATTTGTATAACTATAATAGAAGCTTATTTACAACTAGATTAATTCTTTTGCCTATAAAGATTGACTAAGTTTGTAAAATAATTAAAAAGGGTATCAGGAGTTAGGAGTTTATTTATGCCGTTAGAACAGCTTATCAAAGCCAACCGGGAGTTCCTGAAGAATACGCCGCCGCCGACGCAGTCTCTGCACGAAATAAAGTCGCGCTGCCGCTGGGCTATCGTTGCCTGTATGTCCTGCGAGCTGACGGATTTTATCAATAAGGCGCTGGGTTTGAAGCGGGGCGAGGCGGTTTTTATCCAGAACGCGGGCAATACCATGACGGCTTTTGATAACAGCGTGCTCCGCTCGCTGGCCGTGGCTATCTACGTGGTTGGCGCCAAGGAAGTGGCTATTATCGGGCATACCCATTGCGGTATGCATATCGACGTTGCCAAGCTGATTGATTCGTTCAAGAAGTACGGCAAAAGCCGTGAGATGATAAAAGAAAGCGATTTGCGCGAATGGTTCGGGGTCATCACCGACGAGGAGCTCAATGTCCGCAAGGTGGTGGATTCAGTCAGGCAGTCGCAGGTGATTCCGCAGGAGATACCCATCTACGGGTTGATGATTAACTCCGAAACGGGCGAACTGAAAGAGGTGCATCACAGCCCGGCTCAAGCGCCGCAGGCCGGAACTGTTCATACCGGGACAGCGGTTCCCGCGGCCGACCTGGCGCAGTCTGTCCAGGCCTGGACGCAAAATCCGCCGCAGCAACGGCCTGCCGGTAAGGCAGACCCTTTTGAAGAGTTTGCCAAGCAGATAACCAATCCGGTTAAAGTGAATCAACCAAGGCCGAAAAGATTAAGGTGATTAATCCGATTTGAATATAATAGTCTGGCAGTTTGTGAAGGATATGGCCAACTATAGTGGGCTGTGCTCCTTAGGCGCATCCCTGCCCGCCGGCAGGCGCGGCGCCTCTGGCGGACAACTTCACAGGCAGCCCACTAAGGAGTAGAGTTATGGCTAACATGCCTATGATTGAGATGGTTTTTATCGGTTGCTTTTTCCTGGGGCTGGCTTATGCGGTTATTTCCGCTATTTTCGGCGGAATCTTCGGCGGAGCCGAAGGCGGCGCTGAAGGTGGCGGGCATTTTGATATTGACCACGATATAGTCGGACATATAGATGCCGGCGGCGGTGAAGATACGGGCACAATTCATTTCTCGCCGCTCAGCCCTGTTGTGGTGGCGATGTTTATCACTTCCTTCGGCGCAATGGGGATGATTTGCCTTAAAGTATTTAACTTTACGCCTTACCCGAGCCTGGCTATTGCGGTTCTGGCCGGCGTGGTTATTGCCGCCGTTACCTTTTTTATTTTCCTGAAGTTATTCCAGGCTACACAAGGAAGCAGCGAGTCCAAAATCTCTGAAATGGTCGGCCAGGAGGCCGAAGTGATTACGGTAATTCCCGCCGACGGGCTGGGAGAGGTGGCTTATGTCGCTAAAGGCTCCCGTTATACTGCCCCGGCCCGCTCTGCTTACAAGAACGAAATAAAATCGCATTCGGTGGTAACTATTGAAAAGATAGTCGGCAATACATTTTTCGTGAAACCGACAGAGTCGACAAAAGTATTGTAATTTAGTAAATCCCGGCACTTAATATCGGATTCTAATAAAAGGAGGGGAATATGGAAGGATATGGATGGATTGCTTTTGGCAGTGTTTCGGTTATAGTGGTGCTCCTGATTCTTTTAAGGATGTATGCCAACCGCTATACTAAAGTCGGTCCGAACGAGGTTTTAATAATCTCGGGGCGGAAACATCAAACGCCGGAAGGCCGGGCGGTGGGTTTCAGGATAGTCAAAGGCGGCGGCACGTTCGTCTGGCCTATATTTGAAAAAGCCGACATACTTTCTTTAGAGCTGCTGACATTAGATGTCCGGTTAAAAGAGGTTTATACTATTACCGGCGTGTCTATTAATGTCGACGGCGTGGCGCAGGTTAAGATTAAAGGCGAGGACCAGGCCATCAGGACCGCGGCGGAACGATTCCTGGGCAGAAGCGAAGAAGAAATAAAGATGATCGCTTTGCAGACCGTAGAAGGCCATTTGCGCGGTATCGTCGGTACGCTCACCGTAGAAGATATCTACAAGAACCGCGATGCCTTTGCCCAGAAAGTCCAGGAAGTATCGGGCGGCGATCTGGCAAATATGGGATTAACAATAGATTCGTTCACGTTACGCGATATCAAAGACGACCATGGTTATTTAGAGGCATTAGGCAAGCCGAGGGTAGCGCAGGTCAAACGCGACGCCACTATTGCTCAGGCCGAAGCGGACCGGGATGCTCTGATTAAGAGTTCCCAGGCGAACCAAGCCGGGCAGGAGGCAAAATTCGTGGCAGATACCAAGGTCGCCGAAGCCAACCAGAATTTCGAAGTCAAAAGAGCCACATATCAAGTCAATATCAATCAGAAAAAAGCGGAAGCGGATTTAGCTTACGACCTGCAGAAATATAAGACCAATCAGGCAGTCAAAGCGGAAGAAATCCAGGTAATGGTTGTGGAAAAGGAAAAGATGATTGACGTCCAGGAAAAAGAAATCAGCCGCAAGCAGAAAGAATTGGAAGCAACTATTTCAAGGCCGGCCGATGCCGAGAAATACCGGATAGAGACGCTGGCCAACGCCCAGCGGTTCAAATTAATGACTGAAGCGGAAGGCCAGGCAAACGCTACCAAGAATATAGGCATCGGCGAGGCCGAAGCCAACCGGGCCCGCGGTCTGGCTAACGCCGATGTTATCAAGGCTACCGGTTATTCCGAAGCCGAAGCCATGGCCAGGAAAGCAGAATCATGGAAGGCTTATAACGAAGCGGCCGTAATCCAGTTAGTCATGGAAAAATTGCCGGAGATTGCCAAGGCGATTGCCGAACCTCTGGCCAAGACGGAAAAGATTGTCATTGTCAGCCAGGGCGGCGATTCGGCCGGAGCTTCCAAGGTGACCAAGGACGTGACCAATATCATCGCCCAGTTGCCGCCGGTGCTGGAGGCTTTGACCGGTTTGAAATGGCAGGATATGATTTCCAAGATTCCGCAACTTGGCAACGTTAATAAACCCGATTTGGAAAAGCGTAAATAGTTCGGGATAACGCCCATCCGGATTTATGCATAAATCAGTCCGGTTGATAGTCTGGCAGTTTGTCCCCCTCAAGGGGAGGCCCTTTGGGGCTCTGAAGGATATGGCCAACTATAGTGGGCTGTGCTCCTTAGGCGCATCCGCCTCTGGCGGACAACTTCACAGGCAGCCCACTAAAATAGGACTTGCAGTTGTTCTTTTCATGACGATGCTGGTCGGCTACGGCGGCATGTGCAGCAAGAAACATCATCACTCCGGCAGCAGCGCGCCGGTTTATCCTTGGACCGTTAAGATAGAGCATTCCGACTTTGCCACGCCTACGCCACGGGCGTATCACCAGATGGTTTGGGACGGCAATGAAATCATCATGTTCGGCGGGCGCGACGCGTCCGTCTATTACAACGATACTTGGTTTTATTATCCCTTGAGCAACAGCTGGCATGCGCCGGCAATAACAGGCGGTCCGCCAACCGGCCGGGCCGGGCACGCGGCGGTCTGGGACGGCAAGAAGTTAATCATATTCGGAGGGCGCAACGGCTCCGGAGACCTGAATGACCTGTGGTGGTTTACGCCGGTTTCGAATACCTGGACCCAGATGATAACTAACGGTTCAGTTGGCTCGCCTCCGGCACGCAGTTACCACCGGTTATTCTGGAACGGGTCGAGTGCCGTGATGTTCGGCGGGCTGGCCGGCAACACGCCGATGGATGATTTGTGGATTTATTCTGCGACGGCCAATATCTGGACAAAAATTGTCGTGCCGGGCGCGGATGCCTGGCCTGACAGCAAAGGCTGTTATGAGGTTGTTTGGAACGGCACATACGCCTTTATGTTCGGCGGCTGGGGCGCCCGGTATTACGACGATATGTGGTGGTTCGATCCGGAAGATATCAGCTGGATTCCCGGCATTGTTCCCGGAACGGGATTGGCGCCTTCGGGCCGCTCAGGCCACCAGATGGTTTGGAACGGGCGGTACGCCGTGATGTTCGGCGGGTATGACGGCCAGCACCGAAACGATTTGTGGTGTTACGACCCTCGGGTTAATGCCTGGGTAATAAAAATCCCGGCCGGAAGCGCCGGTTCTCCCGAGTCGCGTGAAGGGCATCAGATGGTCTGGGACGGGAACAGGTCAGTCATGTTCGGCGGATATACAGGCACAAGATACCGAAACGACTTATGGTGGTACGACCCCTCCACGGTCGGGAGCGAGTACCGGCAGACCGACCCTTATACCCCGTCGGATTTAGGCGTTTATCCGATGTTGTCTCATCAGGTAATACTTTCTTTCAAAGATAATGCCAACAATGAGGACTCCTACAAGGTAGAGCGCAAGATCGGTTCAACCGGTGAATACGCGGTTATCTCCGTATTGGCGGCGGACAGCGATTATTTTTCTGATATTACCGTGGAACCTAACACGGTTTATTATTACCGGGTTAAGGCGTATAAGGGGTTTTGGGAAAGCGAATATTCAAACGAGGCGTCGTGCCTGACTCCTAACGACTGGGTCGGCGTGGCAGGTGGACAGGAACACAGTGTTGGGCTTAAGGAAGACGGTACGGTCTGGACCTGGGGATATAATTTCTTTGGTCAGCTTGGTTCCGGCATCGGTAACTCGGCGGACCGAAATATTCCGGCCCAGGTATCCGGTTTGACGGACTGCGCTGATGTTTACGGCGGTGGCGATTATTCCATGTCCCGAAAAACTAATTATTCGCTCTGGGTCTGGGGCCGGAACGAGCTGGGCCAGCTGGGCGTGGGCGATGCCAACAGCCATACCGTGCCGACCGGTTTGAATTACGCGATGAATTGGGTTAATGCCGCGGCCGGACAATCGCACGGCATAGCCGTCAATTTGGATAATACGCTCTGGGCCTGGGGCGCCAATGATAAGGGACAGCTCGGCACGGGCGATAATAATATTCGGACTTCGCCCGTGCAGATAGGCGTGGTTATGGATTATGCCGGCGTAGCCTGCGGCGATGCGTATAGCGTGGTAACCAAAACCGACGGCACGATTTGGTCGGTTGGATATAATTCTTTCAGCCAGCTGGGCCTGGGCGACACGTTAGACCGGAATACGCTGACGCAGATTGGGACCGGTATCGACTGGTATATGGTTGCCTGCGGGGCGAGCCATACTATGGCCGTAAAGAGTGACGGCACATTATGGGCCTGGGGCTTGAATAATAAAGGCCAGCTCGGTTTGGGCGATACGTTAAATCGGCTGGCGCCGACTCAGGTCGGAACAGATACGGATTGGAAATATGTTGCCTGCGGGCAGTATCATACCGTGGCATTCAAGAAATATTATTGTTCAAAATGGAATACCCTGTGGGCCTGGGGCGACAATACCTACGGACAGCTGGGCTTGGGCGATACCACTAATCGGACCGGGCCGGTCAGGGTAGGCAGTGACGTGTTATGGGCAAAAATCGCCTGCGGCGGTTACCATACGTTAGTTATTCGAACTGACGGTACTATCTGGGGCTGCGGAAAGAATTTTCACGGGCAGTTAGGCACAGGTGACTATATTTATCGGAATGTGCCGGCCAATATCGGCAGGTAGGCCGGATAATCTGGTGCTCATAACAATTCTAATTTTCCTTTAATCAAAGAAACGCAGGGTAAATCAAAACCGCCTTTGCCATCGGGCGCGAGCGCGCCGGTAACAAACAGGTGCTTGATTTTACCGCTGGACAGCACTTCGATATGCTGTGCTTTGTGGATATGCCCGCAGATAATGGCGTCAAATGACTGGTCCAGATATTCTTTTACGGTATCCATTACGATGTCTTTGGACGCGGATGTTTTAGTTCCTTTGCTCCGGGCGCTTATTTTTTTCAGGCCGCGGCCGATGGTTCGGCCCATGCTGTGGGGCAGATTGCGGGTAATGGTTTTGACGACGCCGCTTTGCACGACCCGGCGGTAGCGCTGGTAGTCGCGGTCATGGGTGCAGAGCAGGTCGCCGTGGGTCAGGAGCAGTTTCTTGCCGTTCGCATTAAGCTCGAACATTTCGGGCAGGACCCTGACGCCGGTAGCCTCGGTCAGTTCCGGACCGACCATATAATCGCGGTTGCCGGGGATGAAGTTGATGTCCATTCCGGCTGATGTAAGAATTTTAAGCCGGTTGAGTATATGCTGGTACTCCATAAGTTTGATATGGCCGGGGCCGATCCAGATATCGAACAAATCGCCCAAAATATAAAAGGCGGTATTTTTGGATTGGTTTTCCATGAAATCAGCCAAGAAAACGGTGCGTTCAGGTTCGGCCGGGCTGAGATGGGTATCAGAGAAAAAGAGGATTCTTTGCATATGCTATTGCCCCATGGGGATATAGACTTCCTGGATGATGGCGCGGCTTTTGCGTTCAGCCGCGCTGGCCACGACCTGGAGCGTGACCCTTAGCCCGCGGGGTATTTTTTCGTCTGCGGGTTGGCCGTCGCCGATGGGATATTGGAACTTGGATTCCTTGAGCTGTTTATATTTCTTGTCGGCGCCGTCGAAGTATTCGATGTTAAACGATAAAACATAATGGCACATGTCGGTGATTTCTTCGACGCTGTCGTTCAAGGTTACTGTTTTGCGTTTGAGGACATAGAGGGTGCTTTTAGATTTGATGGTCTTAGTGGCGCCGGAAGTGGCGCCGGCTTCGCCCAGGATGTTTGGGTCGGATTCCTCGACCAGATAGTATTTGACCAGAGCACCTTTGATGCCGTCTTTGGTTTGGACGGTAGCTCGTAACTGTATCCAGTCCCGGGCAGCGGAGTCGTCCGTGCCCTGAGCATCTTCTCCCATCTCGAATTTTTGCTGGTCGCCTTCTATCGGAAGGCATCCGTTGATGTCCTTGGTCATGTAATCAACCGCCGCCCGGGCCGTGCTGTAGATGTACATCATATCATATCCGTCAGTTGTCATTTTTGAGCTGCTTGAAAAAATAGAAGCGATAATGACCATCAGCATGGCCATCAGGCCCAGGGCGACCATGATTTCTATCAAAGTGAATCCCGACCGGGCGGCCGTCCCGGCGGACTTTTTTATGCGGACGAGTTCGTTTAATCTTAATATGCAATGTCGTGCCGTTCCAGCAATATTTTTTGATGAGGTATTATATATTTTCATATGATAATTATTTCTAACCGCCTGAAAGCCGGATAATAAATACTTTTGTCGGGTTGGGCAATTCAACCTGCCCCGTGGTTGAAGAACTTGTTGGTTTGGGGATGCGGTATATGGCCACGGCAAACTGGTATAATGGTATGGGCTTGAAATTATCGCCGGTTTCTGTGGGCAGGCGGTCGTCATCCACCCGGCTGACCGTAAAGGTGAACGCGTATTGATCATAGAGCTCGGTTGGGTCGCCCGAGGATTTAATATTGTCGATGACCTTCTTGATAAAATCTTTTTCGCCCAGCTGAAAGGCGTTGGTGGGTTTGGGCGTAGCGTCCGTTGAGTTCATCGGGTTGGCGGCTATGTGTGAAAACAAGCGCGGTTTAGCTGGGGCCGGGTCGGCCGGAAGAGGCAATGCAAAGGTGTACGAAGAATCAGGGCCGGTCAGGCCGTCGTGGACTACTGTCGCCTGTCCGGCTTTTTTGTCTTTGATATTGCATGGGGTTGATGTTCTCATCGCTATGGTCAGCGCGTTGCAGACCGATTCTGCGATTCTGGCTGAAATAGTGTCGCTGATGGATCTTTTGGTGTTGAGCATTGCGCTGGGAAAGAGCGACAGGACGCTGACTACCCCGATAAGGAGTATTATCATGGAGACCAGGATTTCGATTAATGTCAGTCCCTTATTTTGTTTCATCCGCTCCTCCTGAATTTAACAGGTCCCTAAAAATTCTTTAATCTGACGTTTTAGTCATTACGATAAATCATCTGGCGCACCCGGCTGGTAAGAATGGTGTAATCAAGATACATCTTTCCGACTTTATTTTCCTGTTCCAGTATGATATCAGCCTCGCCGGGCGGGTTAAGAGATTTGTCCGCAACGCCCTGGGGCAGGAACATCATGCCGTTAGGCCGGAAGCCGATAAAAGGATCAGGTTGCTTTAAAAGTGGCGTCTCTTCCGAAAACTTGACGCCTTTGGGCAGTTGGATCTGCTCGCCCACAAGGATATCCGTTTGCTTGTCGAATTTCTCTTCGCCCTCGGGATCGTCTTCTTCGGCGTTCCTGTATATTGATATCAGTGATGTTTCTTTATCAAAGCTGATAAAATACACGGCTCTTTCGCTGATGGCCATCTGATTGGCTTTCATAAATACCGAGCTGACGATGTTGCCAGCCCGTTTTACGGCATTACCTGGCGGTATGGCCTGCCATGCCAAGGTTGCGGCGATTGCTATGATGGCTATCACCACCAACAGCTCAATAAGCGTGAATCCGGATGATTTATTTGTCATGGCTATTTTTCCAGTTTCCAGTTGTTGATATCGTCGTTTTCGGACGAATCATCTGCGTCTTCTTTTTGGTTTGAGCCCCAGGATTCAATGTCCACGACGTCTGTGTTATTCTTGCCTTTGTCATTTGAGTGGTCCGTGCCTGGGTTCTTGTAAGTCAGTTCTGTACCCCAGAGATCAACGATTTTTTCGTCGGAAATTTCTGTTTTGGCGAAGCCGCCCAGCACGGCCGGCCCGAATTTTTCCTTGCGATTGTCCCCGGTAGTTGGGTCATAACCGCCGACTTTGTCGAGTTGGGTCCCCAAGTAATGATAGAGCGCCTTGGAACCCGGGTAATCGCCTTCGGATGGCGGATAGGCGTAGTATGCCGATTTATATTCTTCCAGAGCGTTAAGTATTTTTTCGATAAGCGCTTTGGTAGCCTTTGTCCTTGTTTGCTCCTTGGCGCGAACTATTCCACTGACCAGCAAGCTGGCCAGCAGGGCAATGATGGACATAACGACTAAAAGCTCGATTAAGGTGAACCCGCTATTTTTTTTCATGTATTAATCCCAGTTATTAATCTTGTCTTTTTCTTCGGCTCCGTTTTCGGTCCAGATGTCGAAAGTAAATGCATTATGCATTTCCGTGGTCTTAGTTTTTTCCGAGGCGTTTTCCTGGTAGTGATAGGGTTTATTAAGAGTGCTATTGTATTCGCCGTCGACAATCCGGCTTTTTTTAAACTGGTAATAAGGTGGTTTAGGCGGGTTGCTGGTAGCATCGCCTTGAAGCGCAGTAATCAGTGTTTTACTGGAGGAATCGGCGTCGTCTTCGGGATAGCGGCCATTGTCGTTTTCGTACAGGGACAGCGACCCGGCCAAACCGGCGATCTCGGTTTTGGCCATTGCTTCCTTGGCTTTTAACTGGCTTTTCATGATTGTGGGGATGCCAATCCCGGCCAGCAGGGCAATGATCGAAATAACTACTAGCAACTCTATGAGAGTGAAACCGGCTGATATTCTGTTATTCTTCATATATACCTCCATTAACAATAAAGCATATTTTACGAACCAATGCCATATTTTTTAAGTTTTTCCCAGAGAGTTTTACGGCTAACCTGGAGAATACGGCTCATTTCTCCTTTATCGGCTTTGGTAATAATATAGAGCCGTTGTATATAATCCTTCTCACAGTGCTTGACGAATTCCTCCAGGCTAACCATATCCTTGCCATCCATCAAAGGGCTGAATGAGCTTTCCAGGAGGTTCTTGCGTTCCAGGATCATCGATGGTCCGGCCAGCGTGATGGCACGCGAAACGGAATTTTCCAGCTCGCGGACATTGCCCGGCCATTTATAGTTAGTCAGGGCCAGCAGTGTTTCCGGTTCTATTTTATATTCTTTATTTGGTGGCGATAATTTGCGGATGAAATGCTCGACCAAGATCGGGATATCCTCAGTCCGGTCTCTTAAAGGCGGTATTTTAATGGTAATCACCTTGAGACGGTAGAAAAGGTCCTCGCGGAAACGGTTATTGCTAACCATCTCAAAGAGATTTTTCTTGGATGCGGCTATAACACGGATATCGACCTTTATAGTGCTGGTGCTACCGATGCGCTCAAAGGTGCGTTCCTGCAGGATGCGCAGAAACTTGGTCTGTATGGATAAGGGCATATCGTCAATATCATCTATGAATATGGTGCCTTTATCGGCCAGCTCAAACCGGCCGATTTTCTGGGCGCGGGCATCCGTAAAAGATCCTTTTTCATGGCCGAACAGATCAGATTCAATGAGTGTTTCCGGTACTGCGTGGCATCCGAACTTGACCAAAGGGTTATTAATCCGGTTGCTTTTGTAATGAATCGCTTCAGCTACAAGCTCTTTGCCGGTGCCGCTTTCGCCTTCTATTAAAACAGTGGTATCGGACGCGGCGACGCTTTCTATCATCTGGTAGACCTGGGCCATTTTTGGGCTTTTGCCGACCAATCCTACATATTGGGGCTTGAGCTCAAGGTCGTTCCTGACCTTTCTGTATTCGTCTTTGACGGAACGGAATTTTTCTATCTTTTCCAGCAGGAGCAGTATTTCGTTATTATAGAACGGTTTTTGAATGTAGTCGTAGGCGCCTTCTTTGAGGGCATGGATTGCTGTTTCGGCTGTGCCGTAGCCGGTAATCATGATAACCGGCAGATCAGGGTTATTCTTCTTAAGCCGCCGAAGGATTTCCATACCATCCGTTCCGGGCATTTTGATATCCAGCAGGACGCAGTCGTAGTTATCCGTTTCAGCGTATTGCAGTGCGGAAAGACCGTCATAAGCGACAGTGACGGTGTGCCCCTTATCGCGCAGGGCATCGCCCAGCGTTACAGTGATAGTTTTTTCGTCATCCGCTAAAAGGATTTTCATAGTTTGATTTGATGATAGGAGCTTATGCCTGATTTGTCAATAAAAAAGAATATATAGCCAGTTCCTCAAGCTCTGGTATATTTAGCACTGAGCTGGCCGCAGGCTGCGTCGATATCCTGCCCTCGTGATTGGCGCATGGTGGTATGAACTTTAAGCTTAAAGAGGCATTCCTGGAAACGAATTATGTTTTCTACGGAAGGTGTTTTCATAGGTTCCGGATAGTGTACCAGAGAATGCGGGTTGAAGGCAATCAAATTGACTTGGCACTTAAGGCCTTTAAGTAAAACGGCTAAGGCCTCGGCATCCTGAACTGACTCGTTAACGCCGGATATTAGGATATATTCAAAAGTAATCTGGCGGTTTGTTTTTGCCACATACTCGCGGCAGATTTCAATCAGCAATTCAATAGGATATTTTTTGTTAATTGGCATAAGCCGGTTGCGAACGGTATTGAAGGGGCTATGCAGGGAAACGGAAAGTTCAATCTGGAGCCCGGACCGGCTCAGGCGGGCTATGCCGTCCGGAATTCCCGCGGTGGATACAGTAATGCGCCGGGCGCCGATATTGAAGCCTTCCGGAGAATTAATTACTTTAATGGCGGAGAAAACGTTATCCAGATTGTCTAACGGTTCACCCATGCCCATAAAAACGATATGGGTAACCTCGTGGCTGAACGCTTTAGACATAGCAATCTGGTCGAGTATTTCAGTTGGTTTGAGATCACGCTTAAACCCACTCGCGCCGCTGGCACAGAAACTGCAGGCGTGCCGGCATCCGATTTGAGTGGAAACGCAGACCGTGCATCGGTCGCGGTAAGGCATAACCACGCTTTCTATATGATAGTTATCGCCTGTGCCCAGGAGGTATTTTTCGGTTTTATCCAGTTGGGATATTTGGCGATTGGTTAAAGTGAGCGAGTAAAGCGAGAAAGATGATTCCAGCTTCGACCGGAGTTCCAGCGACAGGTTAGTCATTTGGCTGAATTCATTTACTGGTTTGGCATAAAGCCACTGGGAAATTTGCTTCAGTCGGAAAGCAGGCTGTCCATTCTTTTTAAGCCATTTTGCCAATTCCGATTCGGACAAGTCTTTTATGCACGGTAACATATAATTTCACTATATGCAAAACGGCGTGAGATGTCAATATCTAATAGTCTAATTAATTGACAGGCGACTAATATATCATAATATAAAAACCAGAATGATTTTCAGGAAGAATATGATAAAGCTTTTTGTTTTACCGGCAGTCTTAATGCCGATTTTGTTTTTATTGGCTCATAGCAATTACGCAATGACTATTCCAGAAAGTAGTGGGCATTCGGGAAGGTTTTATAAGAATGAGGACAAAGATAAAGGCAATGATAAGTCAGATAAGTCTGATTCAGGGAAAACTGATACGAAGACGCCCAAGGATAAGTCCAAGCCGGATGAAACGGGGGAAAAAGATAAAACCAGTCCAGCCCTGCCTGCCGCTAAGAACAAAGATAAAGGCAATGATAAGTCAGACAAGCCTGATTTTGTGAAAACTGATACGAAGCCGGATAAGGACAAGTCCAAACCGGATGATGTGGGCAATTCTGATAAAGCCAAATCGGACAAGCCTGCCCCGAAGGACAAAGATAAAGATGGTTTGTCCAAGGGGAAGGCAGATCGTGGCAATGGTAGAAAAGATGATAGAAGTGGTGAGAGGAACTCACGGCACGAGAGAGATGGCAATGCTTATGGCCATAGGCGTGGTGGCCACGAGGAGAATCGTCACCGAAGAGATCCGGTTTATATGGCGGAAGATGACGATTTTTTTGATGATTTCGTAAGCGATATATTTGAAGGATTAATGGAGGGCTTTTTTTTACTCAGTTTTTTGCGACCATGGTTTCAGGTACAGCAAATATCCTTACGACAGCAATCTGGGGACAGACAATGGCGTATATGTTTTCGGCGATGGAAACCCTGTAGGTGTAACCCACGCATACCAGTTCAGAACTTATTACCAGCCAGTGAATGATGATGTTAGGTCTTATGGGATTTATGCTAAAGTATTATTTCCCTCAAGCATAAACTGGGATCTTTATAGCGATAAATATTTTGAACGGGTTAACGGTATGAAGGATACCGCTCATTATTTTGCCACATACCTGAATTTGGGAGGTTTGACATCCAATACCAATATGCAATTCCAGCTGGGATGGGGCGGCGCGGTTTTGACAGATGCTAACGGTAACCAACACGGCAGCTCTTCAGCCCAAATAAAAATAGATTGCTTCCCGCGTGAGCCGATTAGTCTACACACTTTTGGGAATTTCTCAGCGCCATCCGGAAAAAGCTTGGTGAACTGGGGTGTCGAAATTGGTTTGCACAGCGGCATGGCTGAATTCTTTATCGGCCATCACGCATTGATTAATTCGCAGGGTAACCAGTTAAACGGCCCGGTGATCGGCTGCGCTTTATGGTTTTAACTGGTTTTTTAAGTAACTAAATACGTTGGAATAAAGTAATGTTCTGTTAAGATATAGTAAAAAGCCAGATAGACCCTTGACAAGAATATTTTAGATAGCACTATTTTTATATATGAAAATAACAGGTCTGCAAAAGCTAAAAAAACAAATAAGAACGTACAGGGACTGGCCAAAGAAGGGGATTAATTTTTTAGACATAACAAAATTATTGCATAATTCGATTATGTTTAAAAAGGCTATTGATGGCATGGTCAATTTCTTGCTTAGAAAGCAAATAGAAGTGGTATTATGCCCGGAGTCTCGCGGATTTATATTCGGGGCCGCAGTGGCAAGATCGTTAAGCGCAGGCGTATTGGTGGCAAGGAAGTTGGGAAAACTTCCGCCTTGTCCGAAAAAAAAAGTATACTATGATTTAGAATATGGGAAAGATGCCTTGGAAATTCCTTTAGGTCTTATAAAGAATGGCGCCAAGGTAGCGATAGTGGATGATGTATTGGCTACAGGCGGTACCGCTAAAGCTTTAGAAGATGCGGCTGAGAAAATGGGCGGTGTGGTAGTATCTCACGTATTTTTGATTGAGATAAAGGATTGTAAGGGCAGGGAAAAGCTCAAGGCTCCGGTTTATTCGATAATGGATTTCTAAAGAGGCCTAGTTATAATAAATTTGGGGATTGTTTTTATTGTTTTGGTTGAAGTGCGCTCATAAAAGTATTTTTTCCGGCATATCTTGAAGAACCGTCTTTAAGCTCGCGCAGTTTTATGAGTAAAAGTACAGATGTTTCTTCCTGCCTCGCCTAATGGCGTAATAGGATGTTTACTGATAAGGAATAGTTCATCATAACAAAGCAAAAAGTTGAAACAAGTTGACAGGGAAATGTAATAACATATAATTCTCGCGACCATGAAACGTATTATACTAAAGTATTTATATTATAATGTTACACCTTTAGGTATTATTATTGTTTTAGCATTGCTTATGCCCGCCTGCAGCAGTGGTCCAAATCTGGCAGGCAATCCGGAGAATAATGTCGACGCTCGGAAAACCGAGCTTAACGCTATATACGCGACTGATCAAAATGTGCGCGAACAGTACCAGAAACAGGATTCGCTTCGGGCGCAAGTGCTTCAGGTAACCAAAGAAAACCATCTGGAGGATGCAAAGGAGCTTGCCGATCAGAGCAATAAGTTAGCCAAGACAATCAATGAACTGGAAATACAGCTGGCCAATCTTATGGACCGCCACCAGAAAGAGTGGGATAATCAGGATTGGTTCAATAAAATCACTGTCGAACTTGGGCCGCAATATACTTATTTTGACAATGACCTAAAAATAGAGGATGGTTTTGGCTCTCGCCTGCGGATAAGCAACAACCGTGAAGAACTCAAGCGCATCCATACATATCCTTTGATACCGGCCCGGAATGAGCCTTTACGCCGGGTGGATTCATCCCTTTTGATAATCGAGCTGAGAAACTCACAGACCAGAACAACAACCGGAGCTAAAATTAGTAATGCGACGGTAAATACCGGGCTTGTTGGTTTTGGCGTGGACGGAGAAATTCGGGAAGATATGTATTTGGGGTTGAACTTGTTGGTTGGCGGCCAGCAATATAATAATACAGTTCCCGAGGACACGGCGCCGATGGTTTCTTATTCGACGGGAATCAAGCAATATTTGTCGCCGAAAACATCTTTAGGGCTTTCCGTTGCCGAGGATGTGGTTTGGACAAACGCTACCAGAGACAACAACAAAATTGGCACATTCTATAATTTCAGCATCACATTGTTATTGAGAATTAGGCTGTAAGAATGTCTGATAACGTCAAATTACCGCACAGCGGACAAGGCATTACCGGCACCGCTTTGGGCGTGCTGGGCGCCCTTATTTTACTTACGATTATTGCTATCGGAATCCTGTATAAAATGAATGATCGTCTTACGGATAATATTAAATCGCTCATGGTATTTCTGTTGGTTATCGATATACTCGTGCTTATGGGAGGCGGTGGATTGAGCGTAAAAGGGATAACAAATAAGGAACGCGCTAAATTATTCGGCGTTATTGGTCTTATATTGAATTTGCCGTTATTGATTCTTATTATTGGTATTATTATGGGCTGGTTGGGCAGGAAGTTATTTTGATTATAGTTCGGCTGCCTGCTTTGGGTATTTATGCCATTATATTTTGTGGGTATAGACGAGGCCGGTTACGGCCCTATGCTCGGTCCTCTTGTATTAAGCGCAATTATTTTTGAAGTGCCTGAATCTTTCAACAGAAGAAACAATGCTGTTAATCTTTGGAAGATATTGTCAACCACAACTAACATGCCCACTCAATCTGTTAAATATAAATCTAAAATACCAGTCTGTGACAGTAAAAAGATATACCAGCCTAACAAGGGCATCGGTATGCTGGAACGCGCTGTTCTTTCGTTTGCCCGGATTCTTCCGTCTGACCCGTTTGCCGGTTATTCCGATTTGTGCCTGCCGCTTAAAGCAAGGATAGACCGGATAGAAAATCTATCGTCTTGCCTGAAAAATGAGCTTGATAATAAACACATCCGTTTCTGCGAAGTTTTTATCAAGGTGGTTGGCACAGAAGACTTTAATAAGGGCGTGACGGAATGCGGGAATAAGTCTGATTTTTTGTTTCATATTGCGTCCGGGATTCTGAAAAGTATTTGCTCGGGATATTCCGGCAAGGGAAAACTCCGGATAGCGGTAGGCAAGCAGGGCGGGCGGACTTATTATCATTCGGCATTGCAGAGTGTTTTTAGCGGCCGTACGGTTTTCATGGTTAAGGAAACCAGAAATACTTCATTGTATCGTTTCTCCGGCGACGATACCGAGATTTCATTCCTGAAAGACGGGGAAGACAGGGATTTTTGCATTGCGCTGGCTTCGATGTTCGGGAAATACACGCGCGAGATGGAAATGATTCGTTTCAACAGGTTATTTATCGACCGTTTCCCGCAGGTAAAACCTACCGCCGGCTATCCGACGGACGCCCGAAGATTTATTAAGGATGTCGCCCCGCTCGCAAAACAAATAGGATTGGATATGAAACAGTTTATCAGGATTAAATAACAAATAAATTTCTTGATTTATAATAAACCGTTTATAAAATAAATAATTCTGATTTTAACAGAAAAAGTACCAATGAGCTATTAGAAGTGGAGGCGAAATGAGTGCCAGACAATATCACATCAACCTCAAACGAGGCGAAGCGGCGCCGAATATTATTTTCTGCGGCGACCCCGACCGAACTGATCGCATCGCCCGGCTATTTGACCGCGTGACGCTAAAAAGACAAAACCGGGAATTCCAGACATATACCGGCTTATATAAGAATATTCCTGTTTCCGTTATGTCAACAGGTATTGGGCCTGCCAATGTGGAGATTGCTCTGATTGAACTTTCCCAGATTGCCGATGACCTGACCATTATCCGGGTGGGCAGTTGCGGCAGCCTCCAGAAAAATATACACGTCGGCGATGTGGTAATTTCAACTGCTTCGCTCAGGTTGGAAAATACTTCTCTCTTTTTCGTGCCCGAAGGATATCCGGCCATAGCGCATTACGAAGTAATCCAGCGCTTGAAAGAATCGGCCGAAATGCTCGGCATGACGCATCATTTGGGCCTTACGGCCACAGCGCCGGGTTTTTACGGGGCACAGGGACGGGTAATGCCGGGATTTCCGCTGCGGACTACGGATATGGTAAACTATTTCTCGAAAATCGGGGTAATGAATTTTGAGATGGAAACCAGCGTGCTTTTGACCTTGGGTCATCTGAAAAATTACCGTGTTGGAAGCGTATCGGCAGTCTATGCGGACAGATGCCGTTACAAATTCGCTACGCCTGCGGAGCAGCACCAGGCAGAAACTAATTGTATTAAGACCGGATTGAAAGCTATGGAGTTATTATGCAGCTGATATCAGATTCAAAAAAATGCACCGGATGCCGGGTATGCCTGACCATATGTTCCATATCACATTTTAAGGAAGTTAACACCAAAAAAGCAGCGCTGGCCATTGACGCCCAGTTTCCCTCTCCCGGCCATTATGACGTGAAGGTCTGCAACCAGTGCGGCACCTGCGCCAGTGTTTGTCCGGCCGAGGCGATAGAGCTTAAAAACGGCGTTTATATCATCGATGGGAATAAATGCACCGGCTGCGGCACCTGTGTCGAGGAATGCCCGCTTAAGGTGATGTTTATGCACGATGACAGCACTGTCCCGATAAAGTGCGACCTGTGCAAAGAATGTATTGCCATGTGCGGCCCCAAGGTGCTTTCGATAAAGGAGTAACCGCGGTTGTTATTTTATCAGGAACGGCTCTTTAACGGCTGATCCTGGCAAACAAGAGAAGGAATTAGTTATGTTTGGTTACGGCGGCAAGATTCTGAGGGTTAACCTTTCTGACGGGAAAATAACTACGGAACCGGTCAAGGAAGAATTTGCCAAGAAGTACATAGGCGGGCGCGGTTTTACGGCCCGGATACTTTACGATGAGCTTAAGCCGGGTATCGATCCTCTTTCTCCTGATAATAAAGTAGTTGTCGCTTCGGGCCCTCTGGCCGGTTTATTCCTGCCGGCCGGCGGCAAGCTTACTTTCGCGGCTAAGTCTCCGGCAACCAACAGTTACGGCGACAGTAACGTGGGCGGCCATTTGGCGGCCGAGATGAAATATGCCGGATACGATATGATTATTATTGAGGGCAAGGCCAAATCACCATCTTATATTTATATCAAAAATGACAAGGTAGAAATACGTGATGCGTCAAAATACTGGGGTAAGGGCTCTATGACCACGGAAAAAATGATTAAAGATGATTTGGGCAAGGAGTTCGAGATTGCTGTTATCGGGCCGGCCGGAGAGAATCTGGTTAAGTTCGCCTGCGTATCGCACGACTTCGGCCGCCAGGCCGGACGCACCGGAATCGGTGCGGTAATGGGCTCGAAGAACCTTAAAGCCGTCGCCGTACACGGCACTAAATCGCTTAAAGTAGCTGACCCTGATAAGTTAATGGAACTTAGCAAAAAAGCGTTCACCGAATGCTTTAAGCATCCGTCCTGGAAAATCTGGCTGGAACAGGGTACGGCCAGCGTGGTAAACTGGTCAAACAGCCAGGGATCGTTCCCGACCCGCAACTTTCAGACCGGATTTTTCGCCGATTATAAAAATATTTCAGGCGATAAGATGCTTAAAGAAACTATTATAAATAATAAGGCTTGCTTCGGCTGTCCGATGGCTTGCGGAAAATATGCCAGCGTCAAGCGGGGAGGCAAAGAATACTTTGTGGAAGGACCTGAATACGAAACGGCCGCTCTTATCGGCGGCGACTGCGCCATCGGCAATATCCAAGACCTGACATACGCCAACTGGCTTTGCGACGAGCTTGGCCTTGATACCATCTCCGGCGGCAACGTCGCGGCATTTGCCATGGAATGTTTTGAGAAAGGGATAATTACCAAAAAGGACACCGACGGCGTGGAGTTCAAGTTCGGAGACATCGATGCCTTCGAGAAAATAATGAATATGATTTGTTACCGCAAGGGCATCGGCAATATCCTGGCCGACGGAGCCCGGGTGGCCGCTAAGAAATTTGGCAAGGGCTCAGAGAAATTCGCCATGGAGATAAAAGGGCTGGAAATCAGCGGCTACGAATCACGCAAAGCTCCGTCCATGCTCCTGGCTTATATGACCTGCGACATCGGCGGGCATCATAACCGGGCCTGGGCTATTACTTATGATATTCAGGTCGGGCGCGATAAGATTGAAGGCAAGGCTAAGAAAGTTATTGAACTTCAGCATATCCGCCCGCTATTTGATATGGTCGGCTGTTGCCGTCTGCAGTGGGTGGAACTGGATATGTCTTTGGATTATTACCCGAAATTCCTAAAAGTAGCTAACGGACTTGATTTTACCTGGGATGAGTTGATGAAATCATCCGAGCGTATCTGGAACCTGACCAGGTTATTTTTGATTCGCGAACACAAAGACTACGGACGCCATTTTGACTATCCGCCGGCCCGTATTTACGAAGAAAAAGTGCCGGACGGCCCGACTGCGGGCAGCATAATGAAGCGTGAGGACATCGATAAAATGCTTGACGAATACTACCAGTTGAGAGGTTGGGATAAGAACGGGAAACCGACCACGCAGAAACTTAAAGAACTGGGCTTGATTTAACCGCAAAGAGCATAAGGATAAGCCTGCGGTGAGAAAATCTATGAAGATAAAGATCGGCGCATACGGTATTTTGAAAAGCTACATCGGTGAAAGCGAGCCTTCCAAAGAAACAGAGGTTGACGGATCGAAAACCGTGAAACAAATTATCTCTGACCTGGGCATACCTGAAGGCATGGTGATGCTTGTTTCAGTAAACGACCGGCAGGAATCAATGGACTATATTCCCAAGGACGGTGATGAGATAAAACTAATCCCGCCTCTCAGCGGCGGTTAATATTTGTCCCGAAACGTTGGTGTATTGCTTGAATA
Source organism: Planctomycetota bacterium (assembly GCA_043808305.1). Taxonomy (GTDB): domain Bacteria; phylum Planctomycetota; class MHYJ01; order JACQXL01; family JACQXL01; genus JBBAAP01. The sequence continues at coordinate 23,121 of JAZDFB010000107.1, forward strand.
AAGGAGTAATATAATGGAAAAGATTCAAACATTAGGCGAGCCTATTGACGTTAAAGAAATTATCCGAGGTCTCAGCGCGGATGAACTGCGTTCTTTGGCTAAGAAGGACGAGGCCCGGACCGAATTCGGCAGTGCGTCCTACATAAGCAAGATTAAATCGCGTAGCGCCAAATTTACGGAAATTATTTATGACCAGCTGACCGAGCAGCAAGACAGATTGATTAAGGATGTTAATAAGTATCTTGAAGACAAAAGCCTGCTTTGTGTCGACCGGCAGATGTGCAAAGGCCCAGACATAGACCTTCATTGCCGGACATACGTAACCGGCGACTACGCCCGTATTTTGTATATGTGGCACGAAACCCTTTTCCCTTTGATAAAAAAGCCGGCGCCTGACGTTGTTGCCGATATTACGGTAATTGATGTGCCCGAATGGCCCGAACGCAAGGTATTGGTGTTGCCCCAATTACAGCTGACTTATGTTTTGGGTACGGACTATTTCGGCGAGGTGAAAAAGGCCAATCTCAGAATGGGCATGTATCTGGCCAAGCGCCGGGGTTGGCTGGGACTGCATGCGGCCAGCAAGATTATCCGCGTTAAGGACGCTTCGGGTAAGCTGGTCGAAAAAGGCGTGATCATATTCGGCCTGAGCGGCACGGGCAAGACATCTCTTTCCTGCCACAATCACGGGCTGGTTAATGATGAAGGCATCACCATCAGGCAGGATGATGTCATTTTTATCCGTCCTGATGCGCAGTGTTACGGTACCGAAAACAATTTCTATCTTAAAACCGAAGGCCTAAACCCCACGGATCAGGCCTTGCTTTACCGCGGTTCGGTATCGCCCAACGCCATACTGGAAAACGTCTATGTCTCGCCCGAAGGCAAGGTTGATTTTTCAAACTACTCCATTACTTCTAACGGCCGGGGCATTGTCCGCCGCGCCGAGTTGACGCCTTACACCGACGATGATATTGATCTGGCTAAGGTTGATATCGTTATATTCCTTACCCGGCGTATTGACGTTGCTCCGCCTGTAGCCAAACTTTCACCCGAGCAGGGCGCGGCGTTTTTCATTCTGGGGGAATCGGTCGAAACATCGGCCGGCGATCCGAGCCAGGCCGGGAAATCGCTCCGCGTGGTCGGCACCAACCCGTTTATCATCGGGCCGGCCGAAGAGGAAGGCAACTGGTTCTATAAGGCGCTCAGAGACAATCCTCATCTGGAATGTTATGTTATGAATACCGGCCGGGTAGGCGGTGTCGACGGAGAAAAG
>JAZDFB010000108.1:0-31944 GCA_043808305.1 Planctomycetota bacterium
TATGCCCACCTCGACTATATGTGCGCCATAACGGACCAGGTCTACAGGGCGGGCAAGAAGGATTTCATGAAATCACTCCAGCCAAAGTATGTTATGTTAGTCGACGGAATTCTTGAGATGGATAGGCGGTAAAAGCAATTAACCCGGGGACACAATACTGGGGTGGTTCTCCCGTGCCACCCGGGACAGACCAGAGCTTACTGCCTCCCTTTTGGGACATATTTTACAACCCGCTATTTACCTGCTTCTTAAGGCGACGTTTTCCTAAAATCAACTCCTATAACACCCCCGCGCCACTGAATTAATCTTATACTATCACGCCCGGGCGGTTTGGGCAACTATTTTAGGTTAGTATTTAGTATGTAGTAGGTAGTATGTAGGGGGTGGGATTCGAAGTGGCTCTAAAACAAAGGCACAAAGTCGGGGGCGAGCTCGAACTGCCACTAACCGGAGGGAAGCGTCCCCAGTGTCACCGGAAATTATCTGGCCCGCCAGGCATTAATTTTGGATTGCATTAGTGGAACATAGGAGTGTTTAGGGGTAACTTCAATAAACATCTGCGCATCCGCAATAGCCGCCTTGAAGTTTCCCATCTTTTCGTAAGTCAGTGCGCGGTTACAGTATGCCGGACCATATTTGGCGTCTAATTTAATTGCATTAGTAAGGTCGCCTATCGCCAGTTCGTATTGCCCGCTCTGGAAATACATAATGCCACGGTTTCCGTATGCATCCACATATTTAGGGTTAAGTTTTAAGGCCTGCGTATAGTCGCCGATTGCCAATATGACTTTCTCTCTCTGCTGATTGATATGGCCACGGTAGAGAAATGCCGTTTCATCCTTTGAGTTAAGTTTAATTGCCATGGCTATATCCTCTTCTGCCTGGTTATAATTGGTTTTAGCATAATGGCAGATGCCCCGATATCTATATGCCTCGGCGTGCTGGGGATTTGATTTGATGGTTTCATCAAAGTCAGCAATCGCCTTATCCAACTCGCCTTTTGCAAAATAGGATTTACCCCGCTCAAAAAATGCCTTAGCGGTTTTAGGCGTCGTTTTGGTTAAGTCCTTGCTGTCCGCCGCGCCTTCGCCTAATTTGCCTAACAGTTCCTGAACGCTCTTATTAGACGGGTCAATTTCTAAAATACGGTTGAGGATACGGCCGGCAAACCTGACATATTTCTTAGCGACGCATTGGTTGGCTATTTTGAATAACTCCGAAGTATAGTTATTCTTTATGCCGGTTAGCCGTTTGCCGTTGGTATCCAGCTGGTCTAACCGGCGCAAGGCCTGCGCCAATAATTGCTCTTCTTCTTTGGTTCGCTGAGATTTGCCCGCCAGCAGCCGCCGGCATTCGCGGTAGGAATTGACCGATTCCTTAAGCTGTTTATTTTTCTCGTACGCCTCGCCCAACTTGAACAATGCCTCCGGATATTCGGCCCGGTAGGCAATCGCTTTCTTGAACTTGGTTATGGCCGTCTCATAATCCTTCTGCTCCATCTGGGTCAAGCCGGACTTGTAGCACGACTCGGCCAACTGGCTGTTTTCATCCTTGCCGGATTGCTCTTCCTCGGCTTTGCCTTTTTCTATCTCCTCATTCGCCTGCTGGAGTCCCTGGGTTGCTTCTTCGTTATTTTCTTCACCCTGGAGTATCAGTGAGAATATCTCCTTGGCCATGGTGTGATCGGCATCAGTCATGCACTGGCCGGCCAGAACCAAAAGCTTGGCCGTAAAATCCTTGTCGAGGCCGATAATCTTTTCCTCTATGTCACGAAACTTGGCGGTTTTCTTGATGGTCTCGTTCAGCAGAATGGTTTGGGCCGCGCTGGGCGATTCCATATTTTTTATGATTTCGATGCATCGCTGGTAGCTTTCGTAAGCCAGCTCCTCTTCCTTCAACATCTCCAGGATATCGCCCAGTTTTCCGTGCGCCTCGGCGTACTCGGGGTTGCAGGAAATAGCGTTGCTGAAACAATTGCGCGCCTCGTCATACTTCTTGGCGTTAAAAGAGTCTACACCGTTCTCAAAAAAGGCCTGCGCCTCTTCTATCTTGGTTTGGTCAACCGGGGCTCCAGCCAAGGCTGTTTTGACAGGCATATCAGGAAGGATTGCCAGCGCTCCGGTAATGATAATCAATAAAGCAAGGTTCCTGATATGCGGCATAAAATACTCCTTATACTTAGGCTGTTACACCACAGAAATACTATATTATATTAATACCTAAAGGTAGAGCCGTTTAGTCCCCCGGCGGGGAGGCCGCTGAACGGCTCCGGCCCCCTCTGGGGGATAACAATATAATATGTCTAATGGTATAATATAAATACTTTAGTATAAGCATTTTATCCGGAAGTGTCAATTAATTTGGACACGAAACCGCGGATTGTGCGGATTAGGCTGTAAATACGAATTAACTCAAATCTTTGCGTGCTTTGCGATGAACGGCGACGCTCGAACCAGCACTAACCCATGAACTTCGTCAGGACCCCGCTATGCGGGATAAGGTGCCGAGTCCATCGGCTGTTAGAATGTAATGAGTTATCAGCCGAGGATACTCGGCAGCCCCGTGGTATGCCCCGCAACCAGCGGGGTGTACCATAAGTCGCGAAGTTTATCCCGCCTTCGGGCGGGGCTCCAACTGCCGAAGTATAACTCCCTTTGGTCGAACTGGCGCTAATACGTCACTGCGTTCCAAGTGGCACTAAGAGGCTAAGTTTACCTGTAGAGCATGCTCTTCATCAGGAATATTATGTTGGCCGGGCGTTCGGCCAGGCGCCTCATAAAATACGGATACCAGTGTGTGCCGTAGGGCACGTAGACACGCATGCGGTAGCCCTGCTGGTTGAGCTTATCCTGCAGGTCGCGCCGGATACCGTAGAGCATCTGGAATTCGAATTTGTCGGCGGGTATGTTGTTCTTTTTGGTGTGCTCAACTGCCCAGTTGATTATCTTTTCGTCGTGGGTGGCGATTTCGGGATAGGTGCCTTTGTCCAGCGACGGCTTTTCGAACATTATTTCCAGCGTCTTGATGTAGTTCTTGTCGACGTCGGATTTTTTGGGGAATGCCACGGCCTTGGGCTCTTTGTAGGCGCCTTTGCACAGCCGGACCCGCGGGCCTAATGACAGCATACCGCGGATGTCGTCTTCGGTGCGCCGGAGGGCGGCCTGGATGACGATACCGGCGGTGTTGAACCCTTCCTGGAGCATGCGTTTGTATATCTTCAGGGTGCGGTCGGTGTAGTCGGATGATTCCATGTCTATGGTGACTTTGTTCTTGTCCTGCTGGGCTCTTTGCATTATCCGGCGCAGGTTTTCAAGGCAGAGTTCTTCCTTTATATCCAATCCCATCTGGGTGAGTTTGAGGGAGACGGTGGCGTTAAGTTTTTTCTGGTTGATGCAATCGAGCATCTCGATATATTCTTTTACGGCGTTGGTGGCCTCGGATTCGACGAAAACGCTTTCGCCCAGGTGGTCGAGGGTGACGCTGATGCCGTTATTATTGAGCTGGCAGATGCCCTGAGTGCCTTCTTCGAGGGTCTCGCCACAAATCCAGCGTTTGGAGATAATCTTGAACGGACCGGAGGTGGAAAGCATTTTCTGGAGCAGTGCCTGCCGGGACAGGAACAGGAACATGTCTTTCATCGGGTTCATATGAGGACCTTTCTAAGCAAAACAGATAATGCAGTCGGGCATTGTTAAATAAATACTCTTAAATACTCCGGCCAAGGCAGAAGTCAAGATATTTAAGCTCCACTATTAAATCCGTTTAATCTGCTTAATCCGTTTACCCGTGATTTAATGTTTGCACTGCCCGCAAATGACGATAATATTTTAAGCCACGAATTAACACGAATCCACACTAATAATTTTGATATGCCTGAATTAAGCCAGCCAAAACCCGTCGATTCCGTTTCGGTGCGCAAGGAGGTATTCAAGCTTGCCTGGCCGATAATGCTCCAGAACATGATGATGATTATGACACTGATTGTCGACACCATCATGCTGGGCAATTATAAGACGACTTCGCTGGCGGCTACGGGCATCGGAACGCCGATTAACCTGATGGTCCGGTTGGTGTTGATGTGCATCCCGATTACGGCGACGGCCATGGTGTCGCGGGCCATCGGCGAGGGCAATCGGGAAAAGGCCAATGCCAATGCGGCGATGGCTTTGATGGTCGGGCTGGCGCTGGGCGGGCTGGTGTCACTGTCCGGGACGTTCGGGGCGCGGTTGATGACGGGTTTCTTTTTGGATATCAATTCGGAGCTGGGACAGGAAACGGTTACTTACCTGAGTATCACTCTTTCGGCATTCGTGATGAGTTATGTTTTCCTGATTGGCACGGCTATACTGCGGGCGGCCAGCGATACCAAAACGGCGCTGATTATTACGATATTTTCCAATTTATTGAACGTCCTGGGCAATTACCTGCTTATCTACGGCAAGTTCGGGTTCCCGGAATGGGGCATCAGGGGCGCGGCTATCTCCACGGCCGCGGCCTGGTGCGTTGAGTGCGTCTGCATGCTGTTTGTGCTTTTTATAGGCAAAGGTGACATAAAAATAAGGGCATCGCATTTCCTAAAAATCACCAGGGATATGTTTGCCACGCTGATGCGGATAAGCCTTCCGGCGGCGATAGAGCCGATGCTGGTGCATGTCGGGTCGCTGTTGTTCCTGAAAATTGTGGCGACATTCGGGGTGGTGGCGCTGGCCACGCACCATATTTTGCTCCGGATAGAGGGATTTTCGTTTATGCCGGCGATGGGCCTGTCCATGGCGGCCGGGGCGCTTTTCGGGCAGGTGCTCGGGGCAAAGGAGCTGAATAAAACCGGGCTTATCCGCAAGGAATCGCTCCGGCTGACAATCATCATTATGGGCGCTATGGGCGTCCTGTTCCTGGTATTCCGCTGGTTTATTATCGGCGGGTTTACCGGGGATGCGGATATCCGCAACCTGGGGGCGTTATGCATGATTATCGCGGCTGTCGAACAGCCGTTAATCGGCTATGCCATGGTTAATCAGGGCGTGCTGCGCGGCGCGGGCGATACCAGAAGCACTCTTTATGTCAATGTCATCAGCGTCTGGCTGGTCCGCCTGCCGATTGCTTATTTATTGGCGGTTACTTTTAAGATGGGCCTGTTCGGAGTATGGCTGGCTATGCCTATCGACTGGCTGGCGCGTTCGTTTGTTTACAGCCTTGTTTACAGGGGCGGACGATGGAAAAAAATAAATATATAGATATTGACCTTTTATTATAATTTTATACCTTATACTAAAGTATTTATATAATGTTATACCTTAAGGTATTAAGGTATATTTATAAATATCCCTTTTAAGGGATTATAGCATAAAAAATTATGGCAGCTCAATACGAATTAAGCCTGCAGGATTACTGGCGGGTTATCCGCAAGCGGCGATGGGTTATCATCCCGACGTTTGTCATCGTATTCATGGCAACACTGACGTACTCATATTTGCTGCCCACGGTTTTCGAAGCTTCGGCCAGCGTGCAGTATACCGAACAAAAACCTTTCCTGGCTACTTTAACCGAATTAGTCAGTTATCCTATCGGCGATACTATGCTGTCACAGGCCAAGGTGGCGTCGAGCTGGAGCGTGATGGATATCACGGCCCGCGATATGGGATTTGTTAAGCCCGATACGAAGGTCGAAGAAGCCCAGAAGATTATTTCCAGATTACAGCAATCGGTCACGGCCAGTATCGAAAAAGATACCAACATCATAAAAATAACCGTTCTTTCCAGCAACGGCAAAGAAGCAAGGAACATCGCCAATGCCGTAGCCGAAGGATATAAGAAGTTTAACCTGGCGGAGAAAAGCAAGACCGTAACCCAATTGCGCCAGACTATCGAGAAACGGCTGACCGATTCAAAACAGAGCCTGGACAAGGCCGAGGAGAACCTGAGGCTGTTCAAGGAAAATAATCCGGGCGTAACAGGCGGAGCTAATTCAATCTATGCTAATTTTGAGGAGGCCAAGAAACAGCGCGATTTGCTGGCGAGCAAGTTTACCGCCAAGCATCCGGAGGTAATCAAGCTGAACAACCTGATAGACAACTACCGCAAAGAACTGGCCCGTTATCCGGAAAAAGAGCTGGGTTATTCGCAGTTATCCCGTGAAATGACTCTTTATGACAGTATTTACACTGAATTGAGGCAGAGGCTGGAACGAGCGCACCTGGATGAGGCGGAAAAAACTTCCGACGTAAGCATTGTCAACATTGCCAGTATCCCGCCGGCTCCGGTTTACCCGAACAAGACCAAGAACCAGATTATCGGGATAATGCTGGGGCTGGTGATCGGCATAGTGCTGGGATTCCTGGTGGAAAACCTGGATACATCCATCGCCACGATAGAGGAAATAGAAGCGCTTTTGAAGATACCTGTTTTGGGGGTAATCCCGTTCCTTTCACGGGCCGGCCGGGCTCACGAAAAGAAGAAACCGTTTGACATTTTTACGTGGCTGTTTGGGCCGTCGTCCAAAAAACATCGCTCTCAGGACGGCCAATCAAAAGGAGAAGAGCCGTTAAGCGAGCATTCCATGGATATCCGCTCGCAGCTTATTTTCAATTACAGCCCGACTTCGCCTATTACCGAGGCTTACAAGACCCTGAGGACCAATCTTTTAAGGATTACCGGGGCTAAGGCGGACTCGGGCGTGCAAACAACCACAACCGAGACTATCAGCGCCCAGGGGCTCGTTAGCAACGGAAAAAAAGGCCAAATCATTATCATTACATCCACCGGGCCGGAAGAAGGGAAAACCGTAACGGCAATTAATCTTAGCATATCCATGGCTCAGAAAGGCGAAATGGTTTTACTGGTTGACACCGATATCCGTAAATCCGTGGTGCATAAGGTGTTTGGATTGGAAAGAGAACCGGGATTGAGCGATATCTTGATGGGCAAAACCCCTGTTGACCAGGCTATCCGCAATATTACCGACGCGCTTATGGGCGGATTAAACTGGGATATGATCGTTAAAACCCCCGGTATAGATAACCTTAATATAATGACATCCGGCGCAAGCGTCCCAAACCCGGCTGAACTTTTAAGTTCAATTGAGGTGGACAGCCTGTTTGCCAAATTAAGAGAAAAATACAGCTATATAATTCTGGATTGCCCGCCGGTATTGCCGGTAACGGACGCTATGATTCTCGGGCCGAAAAGCGATATCATCACTATGGTTTACCGGGCCGGCCGAACCGAAAAGGCGGCTTTGCTCAGGGCCAAGGAGCAGTTGACCACCGCCCAGATTAAAATCAGCGGGCTGATTCTTAACCATATCTCTCCGGAAATTGAAATCTCACCTACCTATTATTACCACTACTACAAAGATTACTCATCAAGCAAAAAGAAATAATACCGATGTCACCTGAGAATTGATATGGGATTTCTTGACAATGGGATTATAATAGTGCAAAATACCCGGAATGTTAGATACTGAAAAACTATTTACCAAGGCTCAGGAAGCTTTTGACAAGCGTAATTATGATTATGCGATAGATTTGGTCAAGCAGATAATAGAGCTGGAGCCGGGGCATCCTAAAGCGCGTCATATTCTCAGAAACTCGCAAATCAAGAAATTCGAGGTCCTAGGTACGCGCCCGTCGGCAGTCGGCGCCATCATATCCGGATTTGTACCTTTTGTTAAGGTTACTATTTTCAAGACATTAAAAAATTATATTAAGTTGATTCCGGCGGCCGAAAGTTTTATAAGCAAAAATCCTTATAGCGTTTGGGTAAGAACCGCTTTAGCGGATGCTTTACAAAACTTGAATTACCCGGAAAGCGCTATTAATGAATTTGAAGGCGTGGTTATGCTGGCGCCAAGACAGCTTTACGCGCTTAAATCCTTGGGGAAATTGTATATCCAGGTTAAGGACGGTCGAAAAGCTCAGCAGTATTTTCAGGCGGTTCTTTCGATTAATCCTTCGGACCTGGACGCGCCCAGGGCTCTTAAGGATATTGCAGCGTTGTCAACTTTAAAAGAAGGCGGGTGGGCGGGAGCAAAATCATCCCGGGACCTTGTTAAAGATAAAACCGTGTCTACACAGCTTGAACGCGAAACACAGATAGTCAAGGATTCAGAAATTGGGAGCGAAGTTGAGCGCCTTAACAAACTTGTTTCACAAAATCCGGAAAGCCTGGATAACATAAAGTATTGCAAAAAAATAGCTGAGCTTTGCCAGCGGCAATCCAGATACGATGAAGCGATTGATGCTTATGTAAAAGCCGGGGAGCTCAATCCGAATGACGCCACCATCAAAATAAAAATAGGCGATATTAAAATACTGTCTTTTGAAAATGAGATAAAGAAAATACAGAAAAAACTCCAAGCGGATCCTAATAATCAGCCGCTAAAACAAGCATTGCTGAAAGCCCGCCAGGATAAAAGGCTGTTCCAGATCGAGGAATACAAAAAACGGGCCCAGAACCATCCGACGGATATGAATCTGCGCTATAATTTGGGCGCAGTGCTCTATGCTAACGGCAATGTCGATGAGGCCATTGCCGAGTTCCAGAACTCTGTGCGCGACCCCAAGCGAAAGACAGACTCGCTTATTTATGTCGGCCGCTGTTTCATGGCAAAAAAAATCTATGACATGGCAATTTCCCAGTTTACGAAAGCAATTGAGGCCGAGACCATGACTGCGGAGCAGAATAAGGATATCCATTATAACCTGGCCGTAAGCTACGAAGCCACCCAGAATATTCCAAAAGCGCTTGAGGAATATAAAAAAATATTAGAGATTGATATTAACTATAAAGATACCATGAAAAAAGTAGAACAGATTCAGCAAAAACTAAACAACACTGCTAAATAATCTGTCCTTAAAAAGGAGTAACCTATGGCACATACGTTATCAGCAAGGAAAAGAACCCGGCAGAATCTAAAAAAACACTTGAGAAACAAGTCCTTAAAAACTCATATTAAAACTCAGACAAAAAAATTAAGGCTCCTGATATCACAGAAAAAAGAACTGGCTCTTATCAAAGCTGAATTAAACAGCTTGGCGCGATTGGTTGATAAGGCGGCCAGTTCAGGCGTTATCCACAAGAATAAAGCGGCCCGCCTAAAATCCCGCCTTTCTTTGGCTGCAAATAGGAAGTCATGAGCGGCGCACTCTATTTGATTGGGACGCCTATAGGAAATCTCGAAGATATTACGTTCAGGGCATTACGAACGCTTAAAGAAGTCGATTTAATTGCTTGCGAAGATACCAGGATTACTTCAAGCCTTTTGGCTCACTATCAGATTAAAAAAAATCTTATCAGCTATTTCGAGCATAATGAAAAATACAGGTCTAAGCATCTTATTCAATTATTATTATCAGGTAAAAATATCGCTTTAGTCAGTAATGCGGGGACTCCTTTAATATCAGATCCGGGATATGAATTAGTCAAGTTATGCGCCCAACAAAATATCCGGGTAATCGGGATACCGGGTCCGAGCGCGCTAATTACAGCTCTCTCCGTCTCAGGATTAGCAACAGACAGTTTTATATTTGAAGGTTTTTTGCCGCTTAAACCATCTAAACGCAAAAAACGATTGGAGCAACTGCGCGATCAAAAACGAACTATTGTGATTTATGAATCGCCTCACCGGATACATAAAACACTGGCCCAAATTTTGGGAATACTTGGCAACCGACCAATGACTTTTTGTCGGGAGATGACTAAATTCTTTGAAGAAATAAAATACGGCTTAACAAGTGAAATATTGGAGCAAATAAAAGAGAAATCTATTAAAGGCGAGATTACCTTAGTGATAGCAGGCGCCCAAGCAAAACCGATTAATAACGGGTAGGGTCCCCTTCTTCCATGTTGAATATATGCCGATCAATGAATTTATGGATATATGCCATGTCTTGCCATAATGCCCGGAAGTGAGACTTCTCATGCGCAAAATCATCCGTGAAAGACGGGTCCCATTGAGTATTAAAAGATATGCACCCGCTCAATACCATAATAAGCAATCCAAGCAATATTAATTTTTTCATAATCTGCCTCCTATAAACTAAAAATAATTAATAGCAGTATGGTTTGTTTATGTCAAGAAAATACATATTTTAAATATATTAATTTAACAAAATTATAGACATCATAAAATGACCTTCTATAATTGCAATTAGAAATTATCGTTATTTTTATCTCTTATGAATACCAGAAAATTTTGGGTTTTCGTTTTTATTTTAGTATTACTGATTGTTCTCTCGGCAATAAATCTCAGGGTCGTTTCGTCTTCTTTAATAAATCCGGATCGTATCGGCAATATCATAACTCAATTAGTCGGGGCTAAAATCAACGTCAGTAAAACGGATTTTAGTTTATGGCGTGGATTGCAGCTATCCGACTTCAAGTTGTCAATGACCTCCACTCCGCAAACCGAAATTATACTGCTTTCCGCCAAAAATATCGGAATTACGCCGGACAGATTAAAACTCATTAATGGAGAATTCATTATATCAGAAATAGTTTTGAATCAACCAGAATTGGATTGGAATTATAAGTTAGTCGCTCAGTTATTTGATAATCTAAAATTTTCTGACATATACCCATCGGAATACAATGCCAAGTTTAAGCAGCCTCCGAAGAAAATACAGCCGAAGATTAATATCATAAACGGGTCAGCCTATATCAGAGACATCAATATCCTAAGCAAAGACACCTCTGCAAAATTAAGCGATATTAATATTTCATTGCATCCAATAGGGATAAATCGTTACTTGATCGAGGGAGAATTCAAGTTAGGGCTTATGCAAACCCAAAAAACGGAATATTTTTCGGGAGATTGGCGGATTAATGGAGAAATAAACCTTAATTCAGGACTGGTTCATTTAAAAATATCTATTTCTGGTTTAGAAATAGGCGAGAATTTATCAAACAAGTTATCCGATAAATTCAAAAACATCTGGAACACCTATCAAATTCAAGGTAAAATCAACCTCAATATTGATTATTCCTATAATTTAAATACTAAATCAAATGATTTTACGGTACAGATGGATTGCCTGGATAATGAAATTATATATAAAAATTTCCCTTATAAAACAACTAACATCAAAGGTCAAGTTTCCTTTTCCAAGTCAGGCATCCAGCTAAAAAAAATCAGCGCTTACGACCCTAGGAATGGCGGTAATATCCTGTTGGATGGCCAAGTTGATGGCTATGAGCTTGATTCCGGATTTACTTTTAATATCAGTGCCAATAATATTATCTTAGATAATAAGCTCTTGGATACAACCCCCCGCAGCATCAAAGAAATCTGGTCGAATTTGGCAATCACTAAGGGCAATCTTGATATCAGCGGAATTATTAGTCGACCGGACGGCCCGAATAAAACAGAAGAATACAATCTAAAACTCTTATTCAAGGATGTTGAATTTTCCCCTATTTTTTTTCCTTATACCGTTGTGAACTCAGATGCAGATATTGAAGTCAGCATCAAGAATAATATTCCTACAGAGGTTAAAATAAAATCATTGGGTGCCACCAGGCAAAGCGGAACTAATAACGAGACCAAATCAAATATTCATCTATCTGGCAGTTTTTACGTTATGCCCAATAATGAATACTATCAGTTCTCCGTTGAAGCCAAAAATATTCAAACAAACGATTATGCCCTGAAAGAAGCAGTAAAAAAACATCTTCCTGATGCCGAGAAATTATGGATAACTTACCAACCTGCAGGGCTGGTAAATCTTAATGTTTTGATATCTAAACAACCGGGAGATAAGCAGGCCGACACCCAATTATCTATAGAATGCAATAATAACTCTATTAAATTAGATCCTTCTTTTTATCAGCTATCATCGTTAAAAGGCCAAATTGATTATATTCCCCGAGCACTTTTCAAAAAAGAATCACTGGAAAATAATACATATGATTTTTTTCTGCCAGAACAGATTACGGATAAACAACTCGGCAATAAACAGAAAGATTATTCCAAATACCGCGAAATGCCTGTACTTTGCCTGAAGCATCTAAGGGCTTGCAACGATAAGGCCTCGTTTGATTTTGATGGTGTCATTATCAACCCTTTCTCCAAATCAGAGAAACCGGTTTTTTTACTGTCCATTCAAGCCTCCCAAGTGGATTTGTCTCACCAGCTACTCGAACTATTACCCGAACCAATCGGCAGTTTTTTAAAAGACATAGAACTTAAAGGTAATAGCAATATGCTCATAAATATAACTAATCCCAATTTTAACCGCGACACGATAAATTATCATGCTGAAGTAAAATTATCAAATGGTTCTTTCAGAATTGGCCTATTGTTAAATGAAATTAACGGGTCTGTTACGATAAAAGGACAAGTTCAAGGAGATTCGCAACAAGGTCATACAGCCGGTTCGATACAGATAAATCATTTGCGCATAGAAGATAAGCAATTTTCAAATCTCTCCATACAATTCCTTAGAGAAAAAAACCGGTTTAGTTTTTATGATATTAACGGAGCAGCCTACGGAGGAACTATTTCCGGTTATACGACTGTTGAATTGCCAACCAAACAAAATACTGGTCATTACAAATATTATGGTCAAGTTAATCTGGTCGGATTAGATATCCGATCCATCGGACGGGATACAACATTAGTAACCAGCGATATCTCAGGTAAATTATCAGCCGAACTCACTATTGGCGGAAATGGCATCACCAAAGAAGACATATCCATTCAGGGTCATGCATCGATTGTAGACGCTCAGCTCTGGGAAGTTCCGATATTTCTGAGTATTTTTAACTTGTTTACTCTGTCAGAAAAATCGGCATTTCACGAAGGCGAAGTCAAATTTAGTATGAAAGGCGGTAAAATCAATGTTACACGATTAATATTTACCAGCAAATCAGTTACACTTAAAGGAGCCGGCACGATAAAACTGGATGGTTCATTGGATTTGCAATTTGATACCCAGTTTGCACCGTGGTTTCTGCCTAATATAAAACTCCTAAAAGATATTACCAATCTTTTTACACAAGGAATTTATACTATTAAAGTGGAAGGATCCTTTTCCGAACCAAAGGCTATTTTAAAACCACTGCCTCTGATTCTTAAATAGCACATGAGAATAGAACTTGCTAAAACCGCTGGATTCTGCTGGGGTGTCAAGAGAGCTATTGATTCGGTCCTAAAAATATCACCCCGACACACAATCTATACCTATGGCCCGCTTATTCACAATGAACAAGTCGTCCAAATGCTCAAAAGCAAAGGTATAAATCCAGTAACGGACCGCACCTGCAAACCGATAAAAAAAATGAAGAAGCCGATCATTGTAATTCGAGCGCACGGGGTGCCGCCATCGGTCCAAAAAAAGCTTTCCGCTAAAGGTTATAAAGTTATCGATGCCACTTGCCCCCACGTTAAAAACTCCCAAAAAAATGTCATGCAATACGCCGTTAGAGGATACCAAATGATTATTGTAGGTGATAAAGCCCATGCTGAAGTGTTCAGTCTGGTTGGTTATGCCAAATCAGTAAACTCACATTCACGTCCGGTTGTTGTCAGCTCCAAAAAAGAAACTATACGTTTATTTAACAGGAAAAAAATCAATCCTGGAAAGCCCATATGCATTCTGGCCCAAAGCACTTTCCAGCCACAGCTTTATCAGGAAATTATAGACGTAGTCAAAATAAAGGTTCCTGATGCTATCGTGTTAGATACAATCTGTCCGGCGCCTACCCGCCGCCAAAGAGAAGTAATGGAATTAAGCAAAAGAGTCGGGGCCATGGTTGTAGTCGGCGACCATAAAAGCGCTAATACTTCAAGATTGGCGGCATTATCGCGCTCACTCAAAGTACCGACCTTTCAAGTAGCGGATGAAACAGAACTGCCGCTGGGGAAACTCCATAAATACAAGTTTATAGGCATTACGGCAGGGACTTCCACACCTGATTGGGTCATCCAAGCAGTAATAAATCGCTTGCAAAATAAAAAGATGCTGGGTAATGATTAATTCAAAAATTGTCGTCTAAAAACCTGGGCGGAAAAGCGTTATGGAATATTCTAATCTTGAAGCATTTGAATCAGTAAAAAATAACGGTAACTTTTACCTTATTCGCAAAGGCTATCAGGATATCATTCCAAAAAAAATCAAGGATAACCCGGCGGGCAAAACAGCCCAAGGCCGAGGCAATTACAATATCATCAAACTTGATGAGAAAACTTCAGCAGTTATTCGCAAATACAAACGGGGCGGCCTGAGCGGAATATTCCTGCCGGATATTTTTTGGGGCGATACCAGAGCGATCAAGGAACTGCTGATGACCGAAAAAGCCCTGGAATCGGAGGTCCCGGTACCGAAAATCCTAGGTATTATTATTAAACCATTTTTCGGACCGCTATGCCAGCTCTGGATTATCACCAGGCAAATAGAAGCGCCTACTCTGGCTGAATACATCGTATCGCTTAAAAATACCCATTCGCCCGAAGAATTACTTGCCAAAAAAATAAATATGGTTAAAATAATTATTGCGTCTGTAAGAAAACTTGATCAAATCGGAATCCAACATCGGGATTTGCATATCCGCAATATCTTGATCGGATTAAATAGAGCTTATATTATAGATTTTGACGGCGCAAAAAAATCCAAAAACGAGCTGGCCGCTTTTAATATCTTGATACGGTTAAATCGCTCGATTTCTAAATATCTGGGCAATTCCGTAATATCAGCTTCGGACAGACTGCGACTGCTCAAGATGTATTTTGACGCTGATTATTTCAATGCCAACAAAAAAGTCATGGTAAATCGCTGCTTAAAAAATCTCAGGTGGCATCAAATATGGTGGGTGATTACCGGGCAAAAATAGGCACATATGGATTATAAACGCATATTAATAAAAATTCCGAACTGGCTGGGCGATGCCGTTATGTCGTTACCGACCATAAAAGCAATGCGCTCACTTTTCCCGGGAAGCCGTATTTCAGTGCTGGTTCGGACCAATCTGGCTGAACTATTCAAGTATGAACGAGCCATAGATGATATCATTTCATATGAAAACGTAAAGGGCTTGAAAAAAATAGGCACCGAAATAAAGCTTATCCAGCACCTCAAAAACAAACGGTTTGACCTTGCGCTCATACTGCCTCGTTCGTTCCACTCAGCACTGGTAAGTTTATTAACCAAAATCCCCAGGCGTGCCGGGTATGACAGCGAAGGCCGGAGCGGGTTGCTTACTGATGCGCTGCCCCGAACCAAAGAGATCCTTACCCGACACAGAGTCCATTATTTTTTAAATCTTCTTTCTATCTGGAGCGGAGATAAACCCGTTACGTCGGCCGAACCGCAGATTATGCTTTCCCAGGAAGAAGAAAAATGGGCGGTGAATGAACTTAAAAAAGCAGCCGCTTCGGGTGCGAAATATTTCATTGGCATTAATCCCGGTGCAACCTATGGCGAGGCTAAATGCTGGGCGACCGAGCGGTTTGTCGAATTGGCAAAAGAACTTCTTGACAAATACCCTGGCCTGCATATTATCCTTATCGGCGGCCCGGATGGACTCAAATTAAGCCAACGAATATTATGCCAAATTAACAGCAAACGAGCCACTGATTTTACCGGTAAAACATCGATACTCCAGTTAGCGTCATTATTGAAAAAATGCAAACTCCTGATAACTAACGACACCGGTCCGATGCATGTAGCCGCCGCGGTCGGCACGCCAGTTGCAGCTATCTTTGGTCCAACTGATATTTCAACAACCGGTCCTTTCGGCTACGGGCACACTATAATCCGCAAAGAAGTTGCCTGCGCGCCATGCCTAAAGCGATCCTGCCCTACCGACCATAAATGCATGAAATTGATTACGGTGCCCGATGTCTTGAAAGCCTGTCAAAAATATCTATAGGTGTCTTTAGGTATTTGGTAAGAAGCCAATATCTATGGATTGATAACTCTGGCCAGCGCCCAAGCGGCCCGGTCGTGGACATAACCGTCTCCCGCATCGGTCACTATCAATTTTATCTCTTTTGCTTTATTAAGCGGTATGGTTATTTTCTCAGGCGCATCCCCATATTTGAAGACCTTACTTTCATAAACCTTGTTTTCGTCCAGATAAACCAAAAACTGCACGCTCGCTTTTCCCCCGGCCGCATCGTCCAGCCCTATCGTGGCGCAAAAAGTTTGGTAGTCATTGCATGACTTACCGGCAACAAGTTCCCCGAATCTATAGACCAACTCGCTGTTAGCGTGCACCCCTAAACCTTTAGGATATTCTAAACTTTTAATAAATATATTTTTCGCCTCGCCCTTATCCATAAAAACACTTTTATCACGCCGATACGGCCACAGGAATATGTCATCCTTGGCAAACGACCAGGCGTACTCCTTGGTTGCTACCGGCTTATAGTCCGAAAGATAATGGCATCTATTATTTGTAAAATAAATAAAACTCACTGAACTAAATGGCACCGGATATTTGCCATATGCTGTCGATAATTCAACCTGCTCTGATCGGCTGCATAACAGAGAGCCATTCATGCTGCTGCCATCGCGGTATATGACCGCGGCAGAAAGGCCCTTTAATTCTTTCTTGGCGGAAGAGTTTTGATTGGCTGCGAGAGAAAAAAGGATGCCACAGATTCCGGTTAATTTATAAGTTGCCTCTTTATTATACAAAGATGATTTTATTATTAACCTCTCTCTATCTAACGCCTTAATCACCCCCGTATCTTTGTCGCCATTTGTCAGATATACAGTATCTTCTTCCGCTGCATCCGCCATCGGGATTTTAAAAGAATCTATTTCTATGCTTTTAATGGCATTAAAACCAAATTCAATTTTACTGAGCAACGGGGAGTAAAATACTATATTATCTTTTAGTCCATTATCGATTTTCCCCATTATTACATCTCCATTATTGGTGACAAGTTTCATTGATGACTTAACAGTTTGTGAAAAAGAACGAGAGAAAGTAATCCCAGAGATATTGTTATACGAAATGCTGGTCGGCGTAATTCCATTGAAAATAAAACAATTTTCCGTATCGAAGATAATTCTTTCTACCGTATAGATGTTATTGTCAACATCTGACACCACGGCGCCGGCAGCAAACGCCGCACCGCCGCAAATCAGGAGCAATAAAATAACCAGGGAAACGTCCTTTATCTCAACCATTAACCATTTCATATTCAGTCATACCCACGCCCAGCATTTTTGACTCATTAAATTGAATATTATAATCAATGCTCGGCCAGGCTTCAATAAATACATCCTTCCCGGCCTGCCGGTTAATTAATTCAATACTGGCTAAATCTATTGCTACCGGGTCTGTTGAGGCCAATATGCCGGTATCTTTGGCAACAGGCGTTTCCGGCTCGCCCAAACAGTCGCAGTTTTTAGTGACATTAGTTGCAAAGTTAATAAAACACGCCTTGCGGTCTTTAAGTATAGCCGAGCAGTAACGGGCAATACCGGACTGGACCATACCCGATGCGGCATGCCACTTCTCAACTTTAACTGCGCCGTTCGGGCAGACGGCATAACACTCGCCGCAGCCGTAACACTTGTTCCTGTCAGCTGACGCCTTTTTATTCTTAAGCGAAATAGCTTTGGCCGGGCAGTGCACTATACACAATCCGCAGCCGACGCACTCAGTAATGGAAATATCGGGCAACACTCCCGAATGCTGGCTGAGTTTCCCGCCCCGGCCGGCCAATCCCATACCTATATTCTTAAGCGCACCGCCGTATCCGGACAAAAGGTGCCCGGTGCAATGTGCAATACCCACAATAACGTTAGCCCGCCGGGCCAGCCCGCAGATATGAGCTCGTTTACCGTCCGGAGCCATTACCGAAACCTGGCTTTCGCCGACCATACCATCGCCGATAACCACCGGACAACCCAGATTTTCTATAGAAAACCCGTTTTCGTATGCCATCATCAGATGGTCTACCGCGTTAGACCTGCGCCCGGTATAAAGCGTGTTGGTATCGGTCACGAACGGCTTGCCGCCGCATTCCTTGACCAGCCCGATAATCGGCTTGATGAAATCGGACGAGACAAAAGTCTTCTTCCGTCCCTCGCCCATATGTATCTTCAAAGCCACCAAATCGTCCTTGCGGATATATTTACGCAGGCCGATGTTCCCGCATAACTGAGTCACTTTATCGCAAACAGACGCTTTTGCTTCACCTAATACCGTCGGCTGAAAATATACTTTACTCTTCATATTACTTATCTGACATAAATTTCAACTGAACCTTCCGGCTCCGCGGCCCGTCGAATTCGGCGAAATAGACGCCCTGCCATGTGCCCAGAGCCATCTCCCCGTTTTCGATGATGACGTTAAGCGAACAACCAACCAGCGAACTCTTGACATGCCCGTCGGAATTACCCTCGCTATGGGTATAGTCGCCATCAGCCGGAGCTAATTTGGATAACTGCTTAAGCACATCACGTTGCACCGACGGGTCGGCGTTTTCGTTAATTGTTACCCCGGCTGTTGTGTGCGGCACGAACAGGGTTAATATCCCGTCAACCCATTTCTTCTTTTTGATTACCGTTTGAATTTCGCCAGTAATATCAATCAATTCTGTTCGGGAGCGAGTTGCAACAGATAAAGTCTCCATTAACTTATTTTACCCTCTTTTGGTGACGAGGCTGACGCCTCGAAATATTTCTTGGGTATCCGCCCCGCCAGAAAAGATTCTCTACCAGCTTCGCAAGCAAGCTTCATAGCACGAGCCATCTTAACCGGGTCTTTGGCCAAGGCAATACCGGTATTAAGAAGCACTCCATCGGCGCCCAGTTCCATGGCCACGGCCACATCAGAGGCGGTGCCCACCCCGGCGTCAACTATCACCGGCACCTTCAGCCGGCTGATAATAATCTGAATATTCATGGGGTTGACTATGCCCAGACCGGAGCCAATTGGCGCGCCCAACGGCATAACACAGGCCGCTCCGGCATCCTCCAGACGAAGCGCCGTAACCAAATCATCGGAACTGTACGGCAATACCGTAAACCCTTCTTTTACCAGGATTTTGGTCGCCTCAATCAACCCGAACAAATCCGGGTAAAGCGTCTTTTCGTCGCCCATCACCTCGATTTTGACCATATCGGACAGCCCCACCTCGCGCCCCAGCCGGGCCGTGCGCACGGCATCCTCGATCGAATAACATCCGGCCGTGTTAGGAAGAATCTTGTATTTCTTGGTATCGATATAATCCAGAAGCGATTCGCTGTCTTTATTGCCGGAAAGGACCGATTTCAGGTTCACTCGCCGCACAGCCACGGTCACGCAATCGGTGCCGGATGCCTCAAGCGCCTCTTTCATCAGCGGAAATGTCGCATACTTGCCTGTGCCGACAAACATCCGAGAATTAAAATCGTATTTACCTATTTTAAATTTCTTATCCATCGGTTAACCTCCGCCTACGAACGATATTATCTCCACTTTATCACCCTTATTGATAACGTGTTTATCAAACTCGTTCTTGGAAATAATATTCAGGTTGACCTCGACAGCCACCTGATTTGTCACGATACCGGATTTGTCTAACAATCCTTTAATCGTTAGCCCTTCAGCCAACTCTTTCTTTTCCCCGTTAACTATTATCTGCATAAACGGATCCACTATTCCTAATCAAGCATTATCACTTGCGGTCTACCAGCTGATTAAACAGCGCCAGCGCTTCTTCGACCTTATCCGGACGTTTGCCGCCGGCCTGGGCCATATCCTTCCGTCCGCCGCCGCTGCCCTCAATCACCTTAGCCACTTCTTTAATCAAGATGACCGCGTTAAAATCATCCTTGACCAACGACTGGTGCATCATCAACAGCAGGTTGACCTTATTCTCGCTGACCGTACCCAACAACGCAATCACCGGCTCGTTGACGCCTTTGATAATGTCGGTAATATTACGCAGGTCATCAACGGTTTTATTTTCCAATATTTCGGCAATCACCCGGCATTTACCGGATGCCATAGTGCAGGCCTTGGTCAGCAAGGCATTGGCAATCTCTTTATTATCATTCTTACGGTGTTTAGCCAGTTCCTGTTGTTGTTCCTTAAGCTGATTCTGGAGCGCTCTGATTTTAGCTGCCAGCTGCGCCGGGGTCGCCGATAAAAGCTCGGCCGCCTCGGCCAGATGGGCTTCGCTCTCACGGACATATTTAACAGCCGGTTCCCCGCTCAAACCTTCTATCCGGCGCGTCCCGGCCGCGATGGAAACGTCACTGAGTATCTTGAAATATCCGATATCCCCGGTCTGGCGGACGTGCGAACCGCCGCACAGCTCCTGGCTGTAATCGGAAATCTTAACCAGCCTGACCTTTTCCCCGTATTTATCGCCGAAGAAAGCCAAAGCTCCCTGTTTCTTGGCATCTTCAAGCGTAGTTGTTTTGATGTCAACCTTGCCATTTTCCATAATGCGCCGGTTGACCAGGTCTTCAATCGCCTTCATTTCATCATTGCTCAGAGCCGCGAAATGGCTGTAGTCAAAGCGGAACCGGTTAGGCGCTACCATCGAGCCAGCCTGCTCGATATGGGCGCCGACGATGGTGCGCAAAGCGTTCTGAAGCAGGTGAGTAGACGTGTGGTTACGGGTGATGGCCATCCGGCGCTCGGCATCAACCACGCCTTCCAGCTCGTCGCCGACCCGGACTGCGCCCTTCTTGACCTTGCCTATATGCAAAAAATATTTGTCCAGCTTCTGGGTATCGGTCACGATTATCTGGACATTATCTGATGATGACTTGCCTGCTTGCAGTGAGTGCAACGAACCTGTGTCGCCCACCTGTCCGCCCGATTCGGCGTAAAACGGCGTCCGGTCCGTTATAATCCCCACCTCAGCTCCGGCCTCAGCCGACTGGACGACTTTGCCTTCGGCCAGGATAGCCTCAACTTTCATCTTGGCGGTCAATGTTTCACTGCCCAGATAGGCCGTCTCTGACAGGATATTCCTGATTTCATCCAGCGGCGTCTTGGCAAAAACCGAATCAGCGATTTTGGACGATGCCCGGGCTGATTCTTTCTGCTTTGACATGGCCACCTCGTAGCCGGCAATGTCCAGCCGGAACCCTTTTTCGGCCAGAATAGATTCAGTCAGGTCTATCGGAAAACCATAAGTATCGTAAAGTTTAAAAGCATCCTCTCCCGGGAAAACCTTGGACGAATTGGCTACTTTCTTGATGGTCTCATCGAGCAATACCATTCCCTGCTCCACGGTTTCTAGGAATTTTTCCTCTTCGGCCTTGATTATCCGGACGATATGCTCGCGCCGGCCGGCCAGTTCCGGGTAACCGGACTTCATCACTTCAATCACGGACGGAATAATCTTGTGCATAAACGGCTTATTAAGGCCCATGGTCATGCCGTCGCGGACGGCCCGCCGGAGGATACGGCGCTCAACGTAGCCACGGCCTTCGTTCGAAGGCAGCACACCGTCCGATATCAGCATTACCAGCGCCCGACTGTGGTCGGAGATGCGCCTTATCCGGGCCGTATTCTCCGATATGCTTGCTTCGGCCGACTTCTGGTCTGCCGTAACTTCTATCAAACCATCAATATATTTTATAATATGCTTAAAGGTATCGATATCAAAATTGCTCCGGACGCCCTGCATCACGGCCGCGATGCGTTCCAGTCCCATGCCGGTGTCAATATTCTTCTGTGCCAGCGGCACCAGCTCATCCACGTCGCGCCGGTCGAACTCCATAAATACAAGATTCCATATTTCCACGAACCGGCCGCAGTCGCAGGCCACACCGCATTCAGGCAGTCCGCAACCGACGGACTGGCCGTAGTCGTAATATATCTCCGAACACGGCCCGCACGGCCCGTTCGGCCCCTCGGCCGGCGCATTGGCCGGCCAGAAATTCCCTTCCGGACCGAGCCGGTAAATCATCTTTTCCGGAATGCCGATTTCCTTGTTCCATATCCGGTAGGCTTCGGAGTCTTCCTGATAAACCGATATGCGCAGCCGCTCGGCCGGTATTTTAAGCCGGACCGTCAGGAATTCCCAGGCCCATTTTATAGCATCTTCCTTGAAATAATCGCCGAAGGAGAAATTGCCAAGCATCTCGAAAAAGGTATGATGCGCCGAGGTCCGGCCGACCTTTTCGATATCGCCCGTGCGCAGGCATTTCTGGGATGTGGTGGCCCTTTTAAAGAGCGGCTTGGCCCGGCCCAGGAAATAATCCTTGAACTGGTTCATGCCGGCGCCGGTAAAAAGCAGGGTCGGGTCATTGGCCGGCACCAGCGAATCGCTCGGGCAGACCTGATGACCCTTCTCCTGGAAAAACTCCAGGAATAACTTGCGCAGTTCGTCAACCTTCATATGTTTTTATTACGAAACCGCTGATTTAGCCGATTAAGCAGATTATAATCCGTATGATCCGCGGTTAAGTTTTACGCCAGTCCGTGAAGCTTCTTGACCTCGGCTTCTATTTCCTTCATAACCGGAGAATTCTCCTTAAGGTAATCCTTGGTCTTTTCCCGTCCCTGGCCGATGCGGTTGCCTTTATATTCCATCCAGGCGCCGCTCTTCTTGACTATTTCCGCGGTGACGGCCATATCCAGAACATCGCCCACGTAGGAAATACCGCCCGAGTGCATAATATCAAGCTCCACCTTCCGGAACGGCGGCGCAACCTTGTTCTTAACCACGCTGACCTTGACGTGGGTGCCGATAACCTCTTCAGCGCTGTTCTTGAGCGAGCCGATCTTGCGGACATCCAGCCGGACCGAGGCGTAGAACTTCAACGCCCGTCCGCCCGGCGTGGTTTCCGGGTTGCCCCAGGAAATGCCGATCTTCTCACGAAGCTGGTTGATAAATATCACGCAGGTATTTGATTTACTGATAATCGCAGTCAGTTTCCGAAGCGCCTGCGACATCAGGCGTGCCTGGAGCCCGACGTGCGCGTCGCCGATATTGCCTTCTATTTCCGCCTGAGGCACCAGCGCCGCCACCGAGTCAACCACCACGATGTCCACCGCATTGCTCCGGACCAGGGTCTCGGCCGTATTAAGGGCCTGCTCGCCGCTGTCCGGCTGTGAAATCACCAGGTCTACCAGGTTAACGCCTATTTTCTCGGCATAGGTCGGGTCAAGCGCGTGTTCCACGTCAATGAATGCGGCTGTGCCGCCATTTTTCTGGGCGTTAGCCACGATGTGGAGCGACAGGGTTGTTTTACCAGAAGCTTCCGGCCCGAATATCTCTATCACCCGGCCCTTGGGCACGCCCCGGCCGCCCAGCGCTATGTCCAGGCTCAAAGAACCGGTCGAGATGCACGGTATATCAACGCGCGTTTCGCCGCCCAGCTTCATCACCGCGCCTTTGCCGTATTGTTTTTCCAGATGCGCGATGGCCTGGGTCAATGCATCTAATTTCTGCTTCTGTTCCGCATTAACCGCCGGCGCTTTCTTTTCCTTAGCTTGTTCTGCCATATATTTACTCCTCTTAGAGCCAGTTAGCCATTCCGACTCGTAGAGGCGGAAGGACGTTACTGGGTCTTAGACCCCGCAACTACTGTCTGCGGGGTTCGTTCATCCTAACTTGTATCTTGCTACTTCCTTATAAATCGGTCCGCTGGGCGTCAGTTTGCTCTCAAACAACGTCACGCCGCTGACCGCCTGCGACCCGAACGATTTACTATTATTACTATTAATAACCGTTGCCAGCTTGTCAACGCCTTTGGATGATTTCACCCGGCCCAGGGTTATATGTGCCATAAACGGATTGCCTGCCTGACCCGCAGACGAAGACAGGTCATCTCCGGGCAGGCCCAAACCCAGGATACCGGACTCGATATCGCGGTAAAGCCCGGGCAGCGTCGGGGTCAGCTCACGGCACCCGGCCCAGACCACTCTTGGACGGCTGGCGTTCGGGAAAGCGCCCAGCCCAACGATATCCATACTGAAAGCCCGGTGTCCGGCGTCCCGATGCCCTACGGGGATACGGGGCGCTCCGCTCGTGAGCATCGGAGCGCAGGCATTGGCCAGGGCTTCATTTAACTTCGGGACCAGCGATTCAGGCACATCGCCCAGGAAACGCAGGGTCAGATGGATATTAGCCGGCTCCACCCAGCGCGCATCGGCGCCGGTCTGCCTGAGTTCATCCTGCGCCGCAATCAAAGCCCGGCGGACCGGCTCATCCAGCGTTATCGCGACAAATAATCGCATCCTGTTTTTGCCTATTCAAGCTCTCCTTTAATCAGTTTACTGACATAGATTAAATAGTCAATAATTTAAGCACAAAGGTTAGTGCCAGTTTGAACGAAGTGAATTATACTCCAGCAGTTGTGCGTTGTGTTCGCGGAGCAGCATCCCGCCGCAGCGGGAGAGCAGCGACTTACTGCCGAGTATCCTCGGCTGTACTCTGGCAGTTTGAGTGTAACGAATTATACTCCAGCAGTTTGAACGTTAGTGAATTACTGCTGGGTATCCTCGGCTGTAACTCACTACGTTCTAACAGCCGATGGACTGCCAGGTATCCTCGGCTGTAAAGCTCCTTTGTCGCTAACAGCCGATGGACTGCCAACTATACTGGGCTGCCCGTACGGGTTCTTGTCCCAAGACCCCTCAGGGTCTAGGGATAAGTCGCTTCGCTTCAACAACCCAAGTATAACGCTTTACATTCTAACAGCCGATGAACTGGCACCTTATCACGGTGCGAAGCCTCCCTTTAGGGACTTATTGAGCCGCAGCGAAATCCCGCACTTATGCGGGATTCCAGCGGGGCGGCGCAAAAAGACCAAGTGTCCCCTAAACCCGCCAATCCCGCGTTCTGATTGCTTTAGAGGCCAGTCTCAAGCCCTATTTTCCAGACGAAATCCCTATACATCAACAAATATGGTATTTTCAGGGTGCTTCATAATCTACCAAATTTAAGGCTGTCAACGCCATGGATAGCAGATAAACACTGCTTTATATACAGGCTTTAAAATTCCTTATAGGCGCTGTCTTTCCGGCCGGGTAAAACAACTGTTTGACCGGTTCCGGATACAGGTATAAAACACTCAAAATAGGCGTCTTATGCCCGTAAAGTGTTATGGAACCTCAACTTGCAGTCAAATGGCTCGATAAATTCAGGTGGGGGAGGGGGGAGGGTAGGGGGTAGCACTCGGTGCCTTGCCCTGATATACAATGCAATATGCCCTAATGCGTAATGCCTCATACCCTGATGTATAATATATCACATAATGGTGCGTAATATGCCTACGGCTGATATACAACATAGCACATACTGATATATAAGATATGCTATGCTGGTGCGTAACGTGCTATACCTTGGTGCGTAACATAGCATATAATGATATGTAACATAGGACATAATGGTGCGTAACGTGCCTACGGCTGATATACAACGTATATAAAACACCAACCCCCCGTATCATACAGACACAGGGTGTGTTATATATGGAGTGTTGGTGTCCACCATTCCCTATAGCCCCTTTTAAAATGGGTATTTGCTGAATTTATGGTAAAAAGAGGGGGGGGAGTCCCCCACCCACCCTCATCTCTACCCATACGGTCTATAGTCAAAAAGGATGGCGGCTGTAATCTAAATAGACGGCATCTCTGATTAAAACATATGCTATTCCTTATGAACATAGTGTTTTGCATTGATGCTAAGGGGTACCATCGGATTGATAACCAAACGGCATCTGTTTGGTGAACAGGCCATATTTAGAATACAAACAGGCGCCGTCTCTTATAATTTTACTGTTTTATATTGATGATAAGGGGTAGCATCGGTTATCAATATAAACCGTATCGGTTGATAAAAGACTACGGTATGCCTGTTGGAAACGCAATTTGCGATAAGTTTTAACAAATTAGCTTGTAGATAGTCTCCGAGGCAAGAACCCTGACGGATAAAAGTTACTGCCCCATCCCGCCGATAATTTGCAGCCCTGGATAACCGTCCGCGACATAGGCATAACTGCCTGCCACATAGACGCCATAGGCATTGCCCGGTGTATCATAAGAGCCGGCTAAGGCCGGTGCGGCCGGGTTGGAGATATTGATAACCTGCAGGCCGGAAGCAAAATCCGAGACATAGGCATAACTCCCTGCCACATAGACGCCCATGGCAATGTCCGGTGTATCATAAGAGCCGGCTAAGGCCGGTGCGGCCGGGTTGGAGATATTGATAATCTGCAACCCTGAAACATTATCCGCGACATAGGCATAAGAACCTGCCACATAGACACCCATAGCATAACCCGGCGTAGCATAAGAGCCGGCAAGGGTAGGATTGGCCGGGTTGGAGATATTGATAATCTTCAGCCCTGAAACATTATCCGCGACATAGGCATAAGAACCTGCCACATAGACACTCCAGGCAACGCCCGGCGTATCATAAGAGCCGATTAGCGTCGGAGCAGCCGGGTTGGAGCAATTGATAATCTGCAGCCCTGAAGCACCGTCCGCGACATAGGCATAGTTGCCTGCCACATAGACGCCATAGGCATTGTCCGGTGTATTGTAAGTGCCGGCCAGCGTCGGGGCAGCCGGATTGCTGATATTGATAATCTGCAGCCCTGAAGTACCGTCCGCGACATAGGCATAACTGCCTGCCACATAGACGCCATAGGCATTGCCTGTTGTATCATAAGAGCCGGCCAGCGTCGGGGTAGCCGGATTGCTGATATTGATAATCTGCAGCCCTGAACCATAATCCGCGACATAGGCATAGTTGCCTAACACATAAACGCCCCTGGCAACGCCCGGCGTATCGTAAGTGCCGGCCAGGATAGGGCAGACTAAACCTACTTGAACCGGGGAATTTTTATCTATTGTTGTACCGTCGCCTAATTGTCCTTGAAGGTTAGATCCCCAAGACCAGAGCGTGCCGCCGGTCTTCAGGGCAACAGTATGCAACCACCCTCCTTTGACAGCTAACCAGTTGGTCCCTGAACCAACCTGGGTCGGCACGGTCTTCTGCGTAGTTGTCCCGTCTCCTAATTGGCCGTTGGAGTTATATCCCCAGGTCCAGAGCGTCCCGTCCGTCTTCAAAGCAATAGTATGGCTTGACCCTCCGGCAATAGCTGACCAGTTGGTACCTGAGCCAATATGGGTCGGGGTAAGCTTAATTACCGTTGTCCCATCGCCTATTTGACCATACCAGTTGTTTCCCCAGACCCAGAGCGAACCGTCGGTCTTAATAGCAATCGTATGGCTGCCCCCTGCGGCAATGACTGACCAGTTGGTCTCTATGCCGACCTGGGTCGGCGTGATCTTCTGCGTAGTTGTCCCGTCACCTAATTGGCCGTTGCCGTTACCCCCCCAGGCCCAGAGCGTCCCGTTTGTCTTCAGGGCAATAGTATAGTATGCCCCTGCGTCAATAGTTGACCAGTTGGTCCCTGTGCCTATCTGGGTCGGAGTATTCTTCTGGACAGTTGTCCCGTCACCTAATTGACCGTAGGTATTGCTCCCCCAGGCCCAGAGCGAACCGTCGGTCTTAAGGGCAACCGTATGATACCCCCCTGCGGCAATGGCTGACCAATTGTTATCCGTGCCGATTTGGGTCGGGGCGTTCTTATCTGCTGTTGTCCCGTCTCCTAATTGACCATAGAAGTTATACCCCCAAGCCCAGAGCGTGCCATCGCTCTTAATAGCAATCGTATGGCCATACAGTACTCCAAAATAACTGACGCCACCTGTGTCAATGGCTGACCAGGCAGCTGTACCGATATGGGTCGGAACTGTTTTAGTTATTGTTGTGCCGTCACCTATTTGGCCAAATTGGTTGATCCCCCAGGTCCAGAGCGAACCGTCGCTCTTAAGGGCGCCCGTATGTGCAGTAGACGCGGCAATGGACGACCAAGCGGCTATGCCAATCTGGGTCGGGATATGCCTCTCCGTAGTTGTCCCATCCCCTAATTGGCCTTGGCTGTTGCCTCCCCATGCCCAGAACGTCCCGTCGGTCTTTAAGGCAGCAGTATGGTAATACCCGGCGGCTACGGTTGACCATGTGGTAGCAGTGCCAATCTGGGTCGGGGCAGTATTATTTATATTTTCTGCCCCCCAGGTTCCAAAAGATGGTTCATTAGAGGCGTATTTGCGGACCCGGACATTATCAAAATCAGCCCCTATTGATAAAGCAGGGGCAACACAGAGCCTCAGAACCTGGCCGGTGGTGTATGTTGTGGCCGCTGTGGTTGAAACAACAAATGCGTCATCTATATAAACCTTAATGGTGCTGTTATCGGAATACGTAATCTTGTAGTTATGCCACTGGCCGGCGGTAAAAGTGCAGTCGCCTGATGCCAGTTCGGCGTCGGCCGCGCCGGCCGTGCATCTCAGGATGCGGAATTTGTCCTGGATAGTTGTCCCGCCATGGGCATAAGCAATAAGCAAATAGCCCTGGTCATAATTGGCATAATCATTGCTCGCGCTTTTAATCTGGATCCCGGCCCAGGGATATTCGCCGCTGACCGTGCCGGTATGCCGCATCTTGAATTCATAGACTAAATCGCCGCTATCGGTAAATGATTTCCTTACCCGGTTGAAAGTGTTTTCCTTTGTCTCACTGAGCATGCCGCCGGTCTCGGTCCAATTAGAGCCCGACACAACGTTCCAGCCTAACGAATTGTCGTTGAAATCATCAAAAAATACGAATGCATTATCACCATTGCTTGCTGATGCCGCGCTTGAATCGCCGTAATACATATAAAACACCACCGTACCTGGCGATGCCGGAATAGAATCAAACTCTATCCAGACTGTTGCGCTGTTCGAATCTAATGACTCTATCCAATAATCAAGGAAAGTCATCCTATCAGATTTGGTAAATCTGATATCCTTATAAGTCGCGTCGCATTTTGTTCCGACGTAAACATTACTGCCGGAGTCAGTCCCTGTTGAGCGATTTATAGTTAATTTCATCTGGTAGTTAGTTAGCACCCCATCACTGCTTCCATTGACGGTTATTTGTTTACTATAAGTATCTCCCGTCGTCCCGTTTCCTAATTGGCCACTTACATTATATCCCCAGGCCCAGAGCGTCCCATCAGACTTTCGGGCAATAGTATGGATGCTTCCAACGGCAATGGCTGACCAGTTGGTATCTGTGCCGATATGGGTCGGGGTGTGCTTATCAATATTTGTCCCGTCCCCTAATCCGCCATAGAGGTTATATCCCCAGGCCCAGAGCGAGCCATCGGTCTTCAGGGCAATATTGTTACTACTCCCTGCAACAATGGCTGACCAGTTGGTATCTGCGCCGATATGGGTCGGAGTATTCTTCTGGACAGTTGTCCCATCGCCTAATTGACCCCATCTGTTATCGCCCCAGGCCCAAAGAGTCCCGTCTGACTTCAAAGCAACAGTATGGTAAACTCCTCCGGCAATGACTGACCAGTTGGTCCCTGAGCCAATCTGGGTTGGAGTATTCTTTTGGGCAGTTGTCCCGTCCCCTAATTGACCATAATTATTGTATCCCCAGACCCAGAGCGTCCCATCGGACTTTCGGGCAATATTATGGTAGCTCCCGGCGGCAATAGCTGACCAGTTGGTCCCTGTACCTATCTGAATCGGGGTAGTCTTCTGGGCAGTTGTCCCGTCGCCTAATTGGCCATAGGTGTTATCACCCCATGCCCAGAGCGTCCCATTGGTCTTCAGGGCAATAGTATGGTCATACCCCACGCCAATAGCTGACCAATTGGTGGCTGTGCCGATGCGGGTCGGGGTTGTCTTGGTTATGGTTGTCCCGTCTCCTATTTGGCCGTGGCTATTGTCTCCCCAGGCCCAGAGCGAACCATCTGTCTTCAGGGCAGCAGTATGGTAGTACCCGGCGGCAATGGTTGACCAAATGGCAGTTGACAATGAATACTCTATTCCGGGCGGGGTAAAGTTGCTGGTCCATCTGGCTATGCCTTTGGAGAAACGAAATTCATCAATACAACCGTTGAAATATTGGTTATCAAACGCCCCAATTCTTCCAATAGTAAAAATCTCGCTGCTATCGTATACACTATCTCCCGTGCAATCTAAAGTTCCGCTGGCAACACCGTCTATGAATAATCTTAAGGTGTTGCCGTCACGAACAGCGGCGCAATGATGCCAGTTGCTGTCAATGATTGCTGTTGTTGATTGGATGGCTCTATTTATAGAGCTGTTATAGTATCGCAGGGTTAGTTTATTATCAGGGTCAAAAGATATGTTGTTAGTTATATAATTCCCTATACTGTTGCATTGTCCGCATATATGTTGCCATGTACCGAAAGAATTTCTTTTGGCCCAGAAATCAATGGTGAAATTAACGCTGCCGAGTGCAAAATCTGCGCTATCCGGAGTTGATATATAGTCGCCGGCGCCGTCAAACAAGCCGGATGCGGTTCCGAATTTCTTGTCCGCGGTATCTAATTGCGCATCGCCGTGAGCCGTCCAGGTTCTCCCGGTATCATCGGTAAATGACGTTGAACCGTCTGTGCCGTTGAAATGCAGCAATGCTTTGGTATCAATCCCTATCGCAGGCGTCGTTGCCGATGCCTCGGTGCAATATGCGCTGTCGCCGCTGGCATTATATGCCCTGACCTTGTAATAATATGTGGTGGATGCCTGCAGGCCGGTGGACGAATAAGTATTCACGCTCGCCCCGACGGTGCCTATCTGGGCGTAGGTGCCGCCGGTGCCGGTCTTGCGTTCTATCTTGAATCCGGTTTCATCATTGGAATTGTCCGTCCAGGACAGGTTAATCTGGGATGCGGATTCTGTGGTTGCTGAAAGCGACGTAGGCGCCGTCGGCGGCACCACGCCGATCTGGGTCGGGGTGTTCTTGTTTGTAGTTGTCCCGTCGCCTAATTGACCAGAGGTGTTTTGTCCCCAAGCCCAGAGCGTCCCGTCTGTCTTCAGGGCAACAGTATGCCAACACCCTGCGGCAATGGCTGACCAGTTGGTGGCTGTGCCGATATGGGTCGGGGTGGTCTTCTGTGTAGTTGTCCCGTCACCTAATTGACCAGAGTTGTTGGCTCCCCAAACCCAGAGCGAGCCGTCGCTCTTCAGGGCAATAGTATGGGAGCCTAAGCTTGCTCTGGCAATAGCTGACCAGTCGGTTCCTGTACCAATATGGGTCGGGGTATTTTTATTAGCAGTTGTCCCGTCCCCTATTTGACCATTTTGGTTATTACCCCAGGCCCAGAGCGAACCGTCAGACTTCAAAGCAATAGTATGACACCACCCTCCGGCAATGGCTGACCAGCCTGTGCCAATCTGGGTCGGGATATGCTTATCTGTAGTTGTCCCGTCTCCTAATTGACCACTACTATTATATCCCCAAGCCCAGAGTGTCCCGTCGATCTTCAGGGCAACAGTATGGTAACTCCCCGCAGCAATGGCTAACCAGTTGGTATCCGTGCCAATCCGGGTCGGGACATTTTTATTAGCAGTTGTCCCGTCCCCTATTTGACCATAGTTGTTCCGGCCCCAGGCCCAGAGCGAACCGTCGCTCTTCAGGGCAACCGTATGTTTCTCTCCGGTAGAAATGGCTGACCAGTTGGTCCCTGTGCCAATATGGGTCGGGGTATTTTTATTAGCAGTTGTCCCGTCACCTAATTGACCGTAGTTGTTGTTTCCCCAGGCCCAGAGCGAACCGTCGCTTTTGATACCAATGGTGTGAGTCTGACCACAAGCAATAGCTGACCAGTTAGTCCCTGCGCCGATCTGGGTCGGGGTGTTCTTGCTTGTATTTGTCCCGTCGCCTAATTGACCATCGTTGTTGTATCCCCAAGCCCAGAGCGTCCCGTCGGTCTTCAAGGCAATAGTATGACTGTCCCCTGCGGCAATGACTGACCAGCCTGTGGAAGCAGAAGTTACAGCAAATGCCTCGTTGGAATAACCGCTGTCACCGGCGGCATTGTAAGCCCTGACCTGATAATAATAGGTGGTGGATGCCTGCAGGCCAGTGGACGAATAGCTGTTGACGCCCGGCCCGACCGTGCCGATATGGGCATAGGCGCCGCCGGCGCCGGTCTTGCGCTC
>JAZDFB010000109.1:0-4410 GCA_043808305.1 Planctomycetota bacterium
CAAGTAGTATTATACTGATCCGGATCATCCTTAAGATAGATTGTCTCGTATTCAGTCAGTTCTTCTTTATTATCTAAAACATTAAACGTTAATTTTGGTTTGCCCAGAGCTCGGCACCCCTTGTCTTCCGCTGAACATAAATTTTCTTGGCTGACCACGAAATGCTCCACGCTATCCGCGGGAATAGTAATGTCTGATTCCCGATCAGGATTGCCATAGGTTTCCTCGAACGGATCAACAGAATTCTGGGTATTAAACAACGCCTGACAGCCAACCACGTCTTCGGTACAAATCTTGGAAAATGATTTTAGATAATGACTGGCGCCGAACGCGTCCAGATATTGTTCGCAGTTTTCATTGCCAGCGCAAAGTCTGGCCGTATCTTTAATTAGATAAAACTCATCGGCGGTTTCGGTCAAAATTATATTATCAAAGAAAGACTCGCCGTTACCTTCCAATCCTTCAAGCAATAATTGAGTGGGCTCGGTTACCGGATCCCAAGACACCGTTACCGGTCCGAAAGAATAAGGGTGCCAATTATCAAATTCAGGCACAATCATATCGCCGGGGAACACGGTATCGCGGTCGGCATCGGCGAATAATGTTCCTTTCCAGTCCTTTTGCACCACATCATAAAAGCCAATAGTCGGACCATTTTGTCCGGGCATCGGGCCCTTGGCCCAGAAATAAAGCATATACGACTTCCCCTTTTTAATAACTCGAGAAACGTCCTTGTATATTTCCTGTCTTTCCACCGCGCCTGATCGACCGCCATGGTAAACCGACTCGCCGCTGTTTACTACTCCTTCCCAGCCGTTATTTGTGCCGTCATCAAAATTATCATTCATTGCTTCCCGGATATTATAACCCGCATTGCCGCGATAAGCGCGACAGCCAGCGGCGGCGGCCGGACAAGCGTAGCTTTGGGGCGGAATGCCATAATAGATATCATTGTCCGGATTATCATCCGCGGCCGTAATTGAATTTCTCAACGGATGACAATCGTCAGAGGCCGCGATAGTCTTTGTTTCATAACGATAATATTTATTAAGAGTCACCGGATCAATGTACTCCCGGCAGTCTGGATTCTCGCCAAAGTCCTCGCATTTAAAATTAGCCGAAGTATCAACGCAAGCCAAAATTGATTCATTGGGACCGACTGATAAATTTTGGCAAGGGCCCTCGTCTAGATTGCTTTTTAACAGCATCCACTCTTTTAATTGCAGACCCTTGGTATCGTCGCCTACCCAAGTATGATATTTTTTCACGCCCTGATGGTCGTTTTTAACGCACTGGCGGACGTAGGAATAGTATTCCCGGCCCTCGCCGCCCGCGGCCACGACGTCTAAATTAGTGTACTCCAAACAGCCCTGATAAGCGGCCGAACACTGCTGGCCCGTGGCGGGAATTAAAGAAACAACCGGCAGACAAGTCCCATCTAAAGCGGCGCAACTGTTCGGCGTATTAATATCGCAGGACTTAGACTGATTATTTGAACAGCGATAGCCGGTCATCCAAGGCGACTGGGAATCGGGAATATTATTAGAGGGCGTTAAAGACACTTCTTCCACCGCTCGGCAGCCGGCCATTTGGGCGGGGCAAGTATCAACGCCGTCAGAATATTTTCCGGGTATAGGAAGGCCGCCGGACACCGGAGTATAAAGGGCGCAGCCGACATCTCCGGCTTCACAGGTTTTTCGGCCGCCGTTTAGATAAACATACTCCCCGCCTTCATAATTAATATAGTCCCTGGCCTGACCCGCTTCTTCCAGCTGGGCGGCGTCAACCACTAGTTCACATAAATTGGGATCAGGCAGAACAATTTCAACTCTTAGCTGGCCTTCGTCAGCTGTGCTATCAAAAGTATGCGAAACCGACGATCTTTCCCATGACGCCCCGACTGTCAGGGGAGAAAAAGCGCCTTGATGAACACTGCCGTCTAGCTTGATCACTCCATCAGCGCTGCCGCCGTTTTTACAGACCGCGTAAACGGAAAAAGTAAATTTTCTATTAGCGATAGAATGCCCGGTATCAACATTAAATCTGATAACTCCGCCAGCTGATCCCTTAAGGTAAGCGGCCAGGTCTCCGTTGTATGGTTCCTGAATTCCGCCTTCTTTGGCGACGGCAAACGTTTCCACCTCATTCACCTGCCAGCCCAAAAACACGTCTCTTTCCAGGCGGCAGTCGGTGCTACCCGGACAATCAATAAGCGTGTCGCAGACCAGACCATCGCGATCTCCGCCAATACACTGTTTATCGGCTACATCTCCCTTGGCAGTGTATTCAAAACCGTCATTGGCCAGTAAGTTGCCGGTCATCCGCAAAAACTCTTGACAGCCAGCTGATGATTCGTCGCAGGTCTTGGCATCCGCGTCCAAATAAGCCAACTGTTTGGTGGTTAAACCGCTAGGAAAATCCACCTCGGAATAAGCGGAATAATTATCGTCTTCCTTATTATAATAACAGTCCCATTTATTTGTTTCGCTATTCCAGTCCTTGCAATACCATAAACAGCCGATATTGTCCGCGCTACAATTGGCCTTATCTAAAGTATCCTCAATATACACGCCCTGTTCTCCAGTCCGCGACGCGTACTGTTTACAACCAGCGTACTGGCTTTCACAGGACTCGCCCAGAAAACGCCAAATTTCTTTTTGCTTAGTGCAATATCCGTAAGCCCGGCAAGAGCCGTCGGGATTTTCGGCAATACAAGTCTGGTCATCAACACATTCTTCGTTGCGGCTGATTAACTCTTTATCCGGCGTTTCCGTCAGGCCGTCGTCATCAACTATTTCCAGGGAGACAACGCTTTCACTATAACCCCTGCGCCGGCAAAGATTCTGCTGCATAGTCAAGACCCAATTTTCGTCAACCAGCCCGTAATAAGGCGAGTTCTCGTTTTTAAAATTCTTGATCAGCAAATTCAAAGTGACCGGCTCGCTTCCTTTGTTTTTAACATAATCATCTTTAATATAACGAGCGGCGATTTCCCAAGACACCGGAATCACCCCGTATTTTCTTAAAACTAATATTGATTTATAAGGCAGGCCGTTAGCCAGTTCCAAGGTATCGCCGTTGGCGTCAAAGGCGAACGGCTTGTTGCCGTCAATTTGGCCTTCGGTAATGGCATCGGCCAAGCGCATCTTATTTTCAATCGCCTGCTGGAAATTGTCGTCAATGGTACAATTAAAAACCGACGGGTATTGCTCCGGACAGGAAGCCAGCTCTCCTAGAACATTCATCACCCCGGACTGGCCGAAAATCGGCTTTTTAATTTCAGCGTACATTGCTTTAGCCGCGCTAACGCCTCCGACCGCGTACTGCGGCGGACCAAAGCTGAATCCAATACCACCTCCCCCGCTACGGCTTTGATCGACCAAACCTTTATATAATCGATCCAACAACACCCGCGCCGCCGTATTAGTAAAAGTGCCGATAAAATCCGCGGCCAAATCGCCGGTAAAATTGTCCATTCCCAGCTTCATCACGTTTTCTATTCCCGTATTAAAGGTATGGCCAATGGTCAGGGCGGGTGTTTCGGCCCGGCCGGTTAAAACGTCTTCCACAGATTTAAATTGGGTAGTTCTTTCATTCAAAGCGATAATTGTGCTTTCTAATTTCTCGTTAGAAGCATAGCTGGATAAAGTCAAAAATTGACCAACGTCAGTTTCCGAGGGGTCCAAAAGCTCGCCCAAATGCTCTATTAAATAATCATGAGTGCTTTGCTGATTTTTAGAGGAGCTCTTTTTACTTTCGTTTTTTTGGTACTGACTGGCCGCTTGATAAACCAGAGGAGTCAGCTTGCCAAAATTGTAACCAACATTGACATCAATATTAAAATCTTTGGTAAATTTCTTTTCCAGTTCAGTCCAGGTACAGCGAGGTGGCTCGGCGGCAGTGGTACTATATTCAGCCATCAGCCCCACTAAAATAGGCACTTTAATTCCCGGGTCTTGTTCACAAAGATGAATACCCGGAGTTTTACATTTTGGTTTGTTTTTTGTAGCAAGCGCACCCCATTCTAAACATTCTATTTCACCGGGACCCCATTTCACGCATCCTTCTTTGGTAGTAACTTTTTCATATTCTTTTTCGCAGGTCCAGCTGTAAACCATTTCGTCCACCATATCGCCGATTGCTCCGTCCACAGACTTTTTCATATATTCGCCATAGTCTTCGGCAATATAAAGCTCTGTTTGGCCGGGGCCGCCCGAGGCCATTTTTACCGCCAGAAAATAAGCCGTGTCTTGGGTAAACTTCTTGGCCGCTTTTTTAAACGAAGTAGCGCCCACGTGGTAAAGGGCATCCTTAATTTTTTGTTTTATCGTCTGTTTTACCTCGATTGTCGCGGCCGGTACATCTGTAAGAACACTTGTTACTAGACTAGGATAATTACCAACAAATACA